>CALWGS010000248.1 GCA_944380155.1 uncultured Lachnospiraceae bacterium | reverse complement strand
CGTATGATTATTATAATTCCATTCCCGGTGCGGTGGTGGAGGTGTTCAATACGTATGAAGTCACAGATGCCGGAAGAACGAATACGTTCTATGATATTGAGATGGATACCTATGCGCAGGTCGGATTCGCAACGATGACGCTGACGAGGTCGGAGTATGACGCGGTTACGGCTTACGAGGAGGAGACCGGACGTCAGATTATCTACCCGGTGGTTGATACGGGTGAGATTAATTATGCGTCTTATAATACAGATGTGAACGTCTGGTACGCACACGATGCCAGAGGAAGGGCGGAGTATAATGACGACGGCAGTTACCAGAATATATTCCAGACCGCTACGGAGGAGAATATTGCGGACGGCAATTATATGGTAGTGGACGGGAACGGCAATCTGGATGAGAACGGCGAATACACTGTCAGACGCTACACCAGCAAGAATGACGGTGCGACCTTCGAGGTCAGGGCATTGTACAGCGAGTGGTACCTGTATCAGAACGGATTCGAAGCGAGCTTCCTGTTCGGCGTGGATTCCTTCGGCAAGGATATCCTGGTCTGTCTGGCAAGCGGTGCGAGACTGTCGTTCGCGCTGTCCATCGGCGTATCCGTGATTAACCTGATTATCGGTCTGGTCTATGGATCGATTGAAGGATATTACGGCGGCAAGATTGACCTGATTATGGAGCGTTTCGTGGAAATTCTGTATGATATTCCGTTCATCGTTATGGCTACGCTGTTCCAGATCTATTTTGCAAGAGAGGTTGGAACGCTTGGGGCGCTGTTGTTCGCGTTCGTGCTGACGGGCTGGATCGGAATTGCGGGACGGACCAGAGCGCAGTTCTACCGCTTTAAGGGACAGGAATATGTCCTGGCGGCCAGAACGCTTGGCGCGAGGGACAGAAGAATTATCTTCCGTCATATTCTTCCGAACGCACTGGGAACGATTGTGACATCCGCGGTTCTTCTGATTCCGGGTGTCATCAATTCCGAGGCCATGCTTTCGTTCCTTGGTATTATTAATCTTCAGACGGGTAATACGACCAGCGTGGGTACCATGCTGTCGGGAGGGCAGTCGGCATTGTCCACCTATCCGCATGTGATCTTCTTCCCGGCTGTATTCCTGGCGCTTCTGATGATATGCTTTAATATGTTCGGCAACGGACTGCGCGATGCGTTCAATCCGTCGCTGAGAGGGTCGGAGGAATAAGCATGGATAAAATATTAGATGTTAAGAATCTTAGAATCTCGTTCCGGACGAATAACGGTACTGTCAAGGCGGTCAGGGATATTAACCTGGAACTGGGCAAGGGAGAGACGCTTGCCATCGTGGGTGAGTCCGGTTCGGGCAAATCGGTTACGGCAAAGGCCATGCTTGGTATTCTGGCGCCGAACAGTATTATTGAGAACGGGGAAATTGTGTATGACGGCAAGGATCTTTTGAAGCTGTCGGAGGAGGAATTCCACGATTACCGGGGTAATCGGATTTCGATGATCTTCCAGGATCCGATGTCCAGTCTGAATCCGATTATGAGAATCGGCAAGCAGCTGACGGAGGCTATGATCCTGAACGGCAAGGCAAATCAAAGGGCGGCGAAGAAGGAGCTGTCAGAGAAGACCAGGCTGCTTACGAAGGCGATGCTCGGCGCGGCTTCCGAGGGCGGAGCGATTACGTCCGCTCAGGTGAATTCGCTTACTACGCAGTTCAAGGAGATCTCCTCGAAGGCAATCCGCCTGTCGCGGGAGTTCGGCAGGGCGTATCAGGCCGCGGCGGAGTGCAGGGACGAGCTTGCGCTCTATATCACGGATATTAAAAAGGACGATCCGAAGAGTCTTGTGAAAGAGATGAAGGAGACGGCAGGCAAGCTCTCCAAGGTATTCAGCCCTTACGTGGTAGAGGAAGGAAATACCTCCTATAAGGGGAAGGCGGAGACCTTCAAGGGGCTGGCGTCCGCATACAGGAAGCAGGATCAGGCAGATGAGCTGACTGCCGCGATGAAGGATCTGAAGGACGAGCTGGAGCGGCAGATTCCTCAGGAGAAGCCCGATTTCTTCGCAATGGCATACTATTTGATGAAGCAGCCGGGAGCTCAGGTTCATCAGAAGGATATTAAGGCGCTGAATGATAAGACACAGGCTTATCTGGAGGAGCATTTCCTGAAGGAATTCATCCAGGCTACGGCCGCAGGATTGGAATATTCCTCCAAGACTTCCTTGAAGGCGAAGAAAGCCGCGCTGGATGCGCTGAAGAAGGCGCTTCCGGTGTACGAGAAGGAGAAATTGGATAAGGGCGAGTGCGAACGTACGGCAGCGTCCCTCATTCATCTGGTGGATCAGTCGATTGACAGGCTGGCTCTGAAGAAGGAGAACCTGCCTTATGTATTCGGTACCAGCTTACATTCGGCGATTAAGAAGTATTTTGAAGGAATTCCTCATAATCGGAAGGAAGAGAAGCGCTTCGCGAACGATCAGGCAAAATATGAGAAGAATGCGGCGAAGGGCAGAGATATCGGCAAGCCGGTTCCGGCACTGCTGGTTGATCTGGATCTGGAGCATTCTAACATGATTCGGATTGTGAAGAACCTGAGCGACCTCTATGAGAGTCAGACGGCGCAGAATGCGAAGGCGGATTATAACGAGATGGCAAGAGAGATGATTCATCATCTCTATCAGCAGGAGACGAAGGTTGTGCATAAGGTGACCAAGGGAATGGCCAAGCATCACGCGATTGAGCTGATGGAGGAGGTCGGAATTGCGGAAGCAAGGAAGCGCTACAATCAGTTCCCCTTCGAGTTCTCCGGCGGTATGAGACAGCGTATCGTAATTGCCATTGCACTTGCGGCGAATCCGGATATTCTGATTTGCGACGAGCCGACGACGGCGCTGGACGTTACGATACAGTCTCAGATTCTGGAATTGATTAACAAACTGAAGGAAGAGAGGAAGCTGTCCATCATTTTCATCACGCATGATTTGGGAGTCGTGGCAAATATGGCGGATCGCATTGCGGTGATGTATGCGGGCAAGATTGTGGAATACGGTACGGCGGACGAGATTTTCTATGAGCCGGCGCATCCTTATACCTGGGCGCTGCTCTCCTCCATGCCGGATCTGGATACGAAGGAGAAGCTCGAGGCGATTCCGGGCACTCCGCCGAATATGATACATCCTCCCAATGGAGATGCGTTCGCGGCCAGAAATAAGTACGCGATGGAGATTGATTTTGAAGAACAGCCTCCGATGTTCGAGATTACGCCGACGCATCACGCGGCGACATGGCTGCTTCATCCGAACGCGCCGAAGGTAGAGCCGCCGAAGATTGTGACGGATCGAATTGAAAGAATGAGAAAGCTGGAGGTGGACGCCAATGAGTAAAAGCCATGCGGAGAATGAAGTGTTGTTGAAGGTCGACCATCTCAAGCAGTATTTTAAGATGGGCAAGAGCGAGCTGAAGGCGGTGGATGACGTCAGCTTCGAGATCAGGCGCGGAGAGGTCTTCGGCCTGGTCGGCGAGTCCGGCTGCGGCAAGACGACAACCGGGCGTTCGATTATTAAGCTGTATGATATTACCGGCGGAAATGTCTATTTCAAGGGAGACAGGATTGCGGCCGGAACCCGGTCTTATGATGACAGGATCAAGGAGCTGAAGGCAGAGGCCAAGGCGTCCGGACGGAATGTATCGGATGAGATTGCGGCTCTCAAGAAGGAGAGGGCGGCGGCCAGGTATGATCATAAGCACGCGGATCCCAAGGAGGTTACTCAGATTCAGATGATCTTCCAGGATCCGATTGCCTCGCTCAACCCCAGAATGACGGTGCGTGAGATCATTGCAGAGGGGCTTATGATTCAGGGCATTAAGGATAAGAAGTTCATTGATGAGAAGGTGTATGAGGTGCTTGAGATGGTC
Source organism: uncultured Lachnospiraceae bacterium (assembly GCA_944380155.1). Taxonomy (GTDB): domain Bacteria; phylum Bacillota; class Clostridia; order Lachnospirales; family Lachnospiraceae; genus Caccomorpha. The sequence goes on along the minus strand of CALWGS010000248.1, from coordinate 5,177 downwards.
GGGCTTGTCAGGGAGCATGCGGGACGTTATCCGCATGAGTTCTCCGGCGGCCAGAGGCAGAGAATCGGTATCGCGCGTGCTATTATCATGAAGCCGGAGCTGATTATTGCGGACGAGCCGATTAGTGCTCTGGATGTGTCCATACAGGCGCAGGTGATTAACCTTCTGAATGATCTGAGAGCCAGTATGAACCTGACGATTCTGTTCATCGCGCATGATTTGTCGGTTGTGAAATATTTCTCCGATCGAATCGGAGTGATGTACTTCGGCAAGATGGTAGAGATGGCGGATTCGGATGAATTGTTCGAACATCCGCTGCATCCCTATACGAAGTCCCTTCTCTCAGCGATTCCGCTGCCGGATCCGCACTATGAGAAGAGGAGACGCAGAATCGTGTATAAGCCGGATGAAGTACACGATTATTCCAGGGAACAGCCGCAGCTGCGCGAGGTAAGGCCCGGCCATCTGGTATACTGCAACACCGAGGAGTTTGAACGCTACCAGAAGGAAGCGGGAGCTGCCGGAGGCTCCGCTTCTGCTAAGAAGGCATAACGGAAGGCAAGATGGATCGTGTTATGAAGAAGAGAAGGAGTCTTCTGTCTTATCTGATTCCCTTCGCGGTTGGACTTGGCGCGGCAATCGGAATCTCTGCCTATCGCGGCGCCTTCCATGCGGATACTATGCAGCAGGCGATGGCTGCGGTGTGCGACGGCTGTTTTACGGTCGGGGTTGTGCTGCTGTGTATCGGGGGTCTGATGCTGACAGCCGTGGGCGGGGCGTTCGATATGCTGTCCTATGGAGTCTCGCTGCTGTTCGGGATCCTGTCGAAGGAGAAGCGCAGGGACAAGGATTTTTATGAGTATTCACAGCGGTTGAAGGACAAGCGCGAGGAGAAGCTGATCCCGCTGCATCTGCTCCTGCCGGGGGCTGTGTTCCTGGCTGCGGCGGCGGGGATCCTGGTTTTGTTTCGGTTATATTGAGTCTTGTGACAGGTACGGAGCCTGCGGCGATTGCCGTATGGCTCCGTAGTTTTATTCCGGCAAAGAGTTATGTGATTGCGTGCTGTTTTTGATTTAATCTTTCAGACAGCCAATCGGAACGACATAGATTCCGTCCGATCTCCTGTATGCATAGCTGCCTGCTCCGATTAGGAGCATGAGGAAGGAGGGAGATTTCATTTTGGTTGTATCAATTTTATCCTTTAGAGCCTTGAGGTTTTCTGCTCCTTCCTCAATCAGCTTATCACCACCAAGCTTCACTTCAATCAATCCATAAGAACCATTTCTCAAATGAACTACCGCATCACATTCTAATCCTGTTTTATCCCGGAAATGATATACTTTTCCGTTTAATGCGTCAGCAAATACACGCAAATCCCTGATACACATAGTTTCAAAGAACAGACCGAATGTATTCAGGTCTTCTAATAAATCCTGAGGTCCTAATCCCAGAGCGGCAGCTGCGATGGAAGGATCGACGAAATAACGGGTGTTTGAAGTCCGGATCGCCGTTTTCGAGCGAAGATTGGGATTCCAGGCATCCATTTCCTCAATTACAAATATCTTTTGCAATGCATTGACATAAGAATATACCGTATCTGTATCTAGAGATTCCGCATCATTTGCCATAATATCGTCTCTCAGTAAAGCATAGGTTGCCTGCGAACCCTGATTTCTGGCATAAGAACGCATAAGACGCTTTACCCGTTCCGGGTTTCTTGTAATGCCATCAGCACGGGAGATATCTGATTTCACGACGGCATCATAGTAGTCAAAGGCCTGCTCCAGTGCAATTTCACCTTCCAGATCCGTTGCTCTTGGCCAGCCGCCGCGGCACACCAGAAAAGCTAATCGATTGAGATCGAGAGGATTTTCTCCTTCAATCTGTTCCGGTGTCTCAAAAAGTGCTTTCAAGCTCACCTCACCGGTGGAATCCAGAGATTCATACAGACTCATCGGGCGCATCAGCATCCACGAAAAGCGTCCTGTGCCCGTATGATGAATGTGTTCATAGGAGGCAGGAACCGCAGAGCCGGTCAGAATAAACTGCCCCAGTTCATCCCGATGGTCTACCTCAAATCTGACCGCATCCCACAATTTTGGCGCAATTTGCCATTCATCAATCAGCCGCGGTGTGTTTCCCTTTAGGAGTCTTCCTGGATTGATTTCCGCCATAGTCAGATTTTGTTTTTCTTTCTCCGGATCTGCCATATAAAGAATACTGCCGGCGATCTGCTCAGCCGTTGTTGTCTTTCCGCACCATTTGGGTCCTTCAATCAATACAGCGCCTTTTCCAAGAAGACGTTTCTCTAATATTTTGTCTGCGATTCTGGCTTTATATCTTCTCATTCCACGCATGCCTCCTGTCAGGGGATATACTTACAGTGTTTTCTGTTCTGCTAAAAGTATACCGGTTTTTCGGCAGTTTGGCAATTATTTTTTCGGCAGTTTGGCAGAAAAATTTTCGGTAGTTTGGCGGATATTTTTTCGGCAGTTTGGCAAAAATTTTTTCCCCTTGCATAAACCCAATAAAGTGTATATACTATAAGTGAGAAAGTTGGAAATTTCTACTTTTGATTTTATAGTAAAGGAGATGATTGTATGCTGGCTGAGTTACGTCAGAAGTCGCAGATTACCATTCCCAAGGAAATTATCACAAAACTGGGGCTTTCCGAAGGAGACAAGCTGGATATTATTGAACAGGATGGCACCATCCGCATGATTCCAGTTGTTGTATACCCGAAAAAATATCTCGATGAACTCCGTGCGGAAATTGATGAAGCAAAAGCAAAGATTGCCTCCGGTGAACAGCCTGTATTCGACAGTGTGGACGCATTATTTGAGAAATTGGAGGCGAATTGATGTCCTATCAGTTTACCTTTGGATTCTGGGCATTCAATTATAAATGAAGGAGATATCGGCAAGACACAGTTAGAAGGAGGAAAGTGACATGGAGTATCGTATTATGGGTCATACAGAAGCGTCGCCGTCGCTGCTTGGCTTCGGATGTATGCGTTTCCCGACGAGGGACGGGAAGATTGATGAGGCGGAAGCGGAACGGATGCTGGATCGCGCCATTGCGGGCGGAGTGACATATCTGGATACAGCGTATCCGTACCATAACGGAGAGAGTGAGCCGTTCGTGGGCCGTGTGCGGAAGAAGTATGACAGGGGCAGCCTGTATCTGGCGACCAAGCTCCCGATGTGGCAGGTTAAGAGTGTTGAGGACGCGAAGAGGATTTTTGAGGATCAGTTAAAGCGTCTGGATGTTGATTATGTGGACTTTTACCTGCTTCACGCGATGGATGGCGGGAAGTGGGAGCAGGTACAGAAGATGGAGCTTCTTTCGTACTGCGAGCAGTTAAAGAAAGAGGGTAAGATTCGCTGGCTTGGGTTTTCTTTCCACGATGATTATGAGGCGTTCGAGAGGATCCTGACCGGATATCACTGGGACTTCTGCCAGATCCAGTATAATTATGTGGATACGGATGTCCAGGCCGGGGATAAGGGATATGAGCTGGCTGAGAAGCTGGGGATACCGCTGGTCATTATGGAGCCGGTCAAGGGGGGATCGCTGGCCGTGCTTCCGGATGATATTACGGCTCCCTTCAAGGCTTCTGCGCCGGATGCTTCCATCGCGTCCTGGGCGCTTCGCTGGGTGGCAAGCAAGCCGAATGTTAAGGTTGTGCTGAGCGGAATGTCTACGATGGAACAGGTTGAGGATAATCTTAAGACCTTCGGAGAGTTCAGGCCGTTCAACGAAGAAGAAGCGGCGATCACCGCGCAGGTCGCGCAGACGATTAAGAGCCGCACCAAGAACGGATGTACCGGCTGTTCGTATTGTATGCCGTGTCCGTTCGGCGTTGATATTCCGAGGAACTTCCATATCTGGAACGAGTATGCGAGGTTCGGAAATGAGGCCCGCGCAAGGCAGAGGTATTATGTGGATACTAAGCCTGAGGCCAGGGCGGATCAGTGTAAGAAATGCGGCAAGTGTGAGACGCTTTGTCCGCAGTCGCTTCCGATCCGCGCTGATCTGGAACGGGTGACGGCTGATCTGCCGAAACCGGCTGCGAATGGGTAGCAGAGTGTACAGAACTGGCATCTTGCCGGGCTTGGGGTTAGAGAGGGGTCAGCCCCGGTCGGACTGACCCCTTCTCGGTGGGTACCAGAGAACAACTTGATGTCTGTCTGGCCGTTACAGCCGGTACATATGGTTAAGGGGGCCGGAGCCATGACCGAGGTCAAGGCCGGCCTTAAGCGCTCCGGTCAGATAGTCCTTGGCCAGGCGCACGCTCTCGGGAAGGGAATGTCCTGCCGCGAGATTGCAGGCAATCGCGGAACTGAGCGTACAGCCGGTTCCGTGCGTGTTGGATGTCTCGATGCGTTCGGAGGAGAACCATTCCTCCTTCCCGTCCTCAAAGAGAAGGTCTGCGGCATCCTCACTGAGATGTCCGCCTTTGATCAATATGGCGCAGGATGTGTCTGTGGCGTCTTCTCCGTTACGGGCGATGATGCGGGCCGCCTGTGCCATGTCGCGCTGGCTGGATATGGCAAGACCGGAAAGAACCTGAGCCTCCGGAATATTCGGTGTGATGATCTGCGCGAGCGGGAACAGGCAGGATACGAGCGCGTCCTGCGCGTCTTCATTCAGCAGGCGGCATCCGCTGGTGGATACCATAACGGGATCAACGACGATATGCTCGGCCCGGTATTCTTTCAGCTTCTGTGCGATGGCGCGGATGATGCCGCTCTCCGATACCATTCCAATCTTGACCGCGTCCGGACGGATATCCTCAAAGACGCGGTCAAGCTGTTCGGCAACGAATTCAGGCGGGGTATTCAGGCAGGAGGAAACGCCGAGCGTATTCTGCGCAGTCAGCGCGGTGATGACGCTCATCGCATACATCTTATGTACTGTAATTGTCTTGATATCAGCCTGGATCCCGGCGCCGCCGCTGCAGTCCGATCCGGCGATGGTCAGGACTTTCTTCATTTCTCTGAGCAAAATTCCACCTTCTTCCCTTCCAGAATCAGGTTCGTGGTTCTCACGGCACACATCTTCCCGCACATGGAACAGGTGTGGCGATCGGACGGAGGGGTGCTCTCGAAATATTCCCTTGCCTTCTCGCTGTCCAGCGCGAGAGAGAACATCTCTTCCCAGTCAACTCTGTGTCT
>CALWGS010000247.1 GCA_944380155.1 uncultured Lachnospiraceae bacterium | reverse complement strand
AATAATCCTGGGATAGAATCACTTCCCTGCAGTCTATCGTTCCGTTCTCAGGCATAAAATATCCCCGCATAGACGTTGATTGCTCCATTCTATGCGGGGATTCTGCTATGTGCGCCTGTCATCCTTTTTATCCTTTCCGTTCTTTTTGCCGTCATTTTGTATCTCTTCAATAATAATGCGAATCAGCTTATTCTTCTTCTCCTCCTCAGACAAGAAAGCATACAGACCGCCGATATTCTGACACTCCATCCTTCACCTCATTTCCGCGCCGCGTACGGTGCAAAGAATCTCCCAAAGGTTATCATATTCAGAATCTGCCAAAATATTACTGCTGTCTGCTGATAATCCAGAACGGACCGCCGTCGGCCGCATAGGACTTCGCTTCTTTTGTGATGGTCTCAAGCTCCCATTCCTGATTGGTCCGCTGCAGACTGTTTGGATCGGCAAGCCGTACCTCTCCCGAGGCGCACAGTCCGTACAGCACGATAAAATGCCCGGAATCCGTAAACTGCCCCTCTCCCATCAGCACCACAATCAGGCTTCCCTCCTCAAGCGCCTCCCTCATCCGATCGGTATCCTCCCTCGGACAACTCTCGCAGGAGAGGGAAAATGCCTGGGCCGCCCCGGCGATCAGAGTATGATACGAGCCGCTCTGCTTCGCCCAGTAGCCGTTCTCATACGCCCACTCGGCCATCTTCACCGGATCAATCACCAGATCGGTCAGTGTAGAAACCACCATTGCCATCGCGCTTGGACCACAGCCGTAGACCCCGATGGGATCCTCTCCGAACAGCCTGTCCGCGCACCGCTCATCCGTCTGCAGATAGAAGCGGATCCCGGCAGTCCCGGCGGTCAGAAGCTCTCCCGGATAGCAGTCTGCAAGGCTCTCAAGGAAGTCCGGTGCAAGGTTCGGATAGCGCTGCGTGAGTGAATCATTCCGGGCCGCGAAAGCGCCCTCCTCCGAGAGAAGCAGCAAGCTGGTCAGCTCCGGAAATTCTTCATACGTACCTGACAGCGGATATCCGCCGGTCTCCTGTGCGTCTGATTCCCATGGGCCGGCACTGCCGTAAGCCAGACCAATCTGCTCTTCATACAGACCGGCCTGTTCTCCGTACAATCCGGTCAGCAGCATACCGGCTCCAATCAACCCCGCGGATAAGACGGCAACAACCGTCCTGAGTCCTCCCGCACTCTGCTGCACGGCATCTCTCAGCTCCTTTCTGAATGATGTCCGTACTTATTATAGCATGTCCGGCTCCAAAGCGGATCTCCTTTCCGTCACTCACCCAAAGAACCGTACGACAGATTCCGCCATATTGCGGCTTTCTTCCACAGGCGTTTTGCAGCCTCCTGCCGCACGCCTGTCAGTTCTCTTCCTTACAGCAGATCAGCTCCGCGGCATACGGCAGGGTTCTGATCCAGTCGCATACCACATGCCACTCATCCAGCTTATGATTTCTTCTGGCATAGTAGATATTCACCAGGTTCTCATAATTCATTGTACAGGTTCTCATCTGGTGATAGCTGGAAGGAAGCAGCTGGATGATGCTGTACCAGTATTCCTTATCCTTGGTCTCGTTGTACCGCTGCCGGAGCTCCTCCAGCTGCTCTATGACCAGATCCAGGGTCTTCCTTGCCTGGGGATTCATGTTCTCGCAGCTGAAATCGGATGCCGCAAACGGCTTTGAATGAATCCGGTGCATGGTGCTGGTTGAATTCGCCGCGGTTCCGACCTTATAGGTATCGAATTCCTTCCACCAGTAAATGGGCCCCGTAATATCGGCTGATACGAAGATCTGACGGAAGAACTTCCTGTGATCGCTTCCGGCGCGGGCCAGCCTCATGGCAAGGGATAAGTCATTCTCCCCGAGCACATAGACACCGTCCTCATTATAATAGCTGTCCATGCGGCTCCAGCTGCTTAACGGATTCCTGGCGCCCCGCATCGCATTCTCCAGATTCATCACCTGTGTACGTTCTATTGTTATCATAACTTCCTCCCTGATCGTTAATACCGGACCTCAATCCCGCAGTCCTCCAGATACCGCTTCCACTCCTCCGGCGGCTCGGTATCGGTCACAAGCACGTCAAAATCCCGGATATCCGCGATCTTGGTAAATGTAATGGTTCCAAACTTGCTGGAATCGGCAACCAGAATTCTCTGTCTGGATGCCTCTAACATCGCCCGCTTGCTTCCTGCCAGAAGCTCGTTGGAATCCGTCACGCCCTTGCCCAGATCCAGTCCCTTGCAGGATATCACGGATTTCTTTGCGTAATAGGTTCCTATGGTTCTGTCACTCTGCGGCCCGACCAGATCCAGCGAACCCTCTCTGAGCATTCCTCCGGTCGAAAAAACGTTCCAGCCCGTAACATCCGACAGCTCAATCAGAATCTCGATCGAATTCGTGATTACGGTCAGATTCTGCTTCTCCTTGAGTGCCCTGGCAATGAATACGGCCGTAGAGCTGGAATCCAGCATAATGGTATCCCCGTCCTGAATCAGCTCCTTCATCACCCCCGCAATCTTTTGCTTGCCCACCACATTCCGGTTCTTGCGCACATTGAACGGCAGATCCAGATTCGTATTCTCATTCAGGACAGCTCCTCCGTAGCTCTTGATCACCAGTCCGCTCTTCTCAAGCTTCTCCAGATCTCTCCGGATCGTCTCCTCCGTAACGTCATACATCTGACTCAGGTCGCTGACCAGTACCTTCTTCTCCGCCTGAAGCTTCTCCAGAATCTGATTTCTTCTCTCAATCGCAAGCATTCCGCCCTCTCCTTTACTGATACGCCCGCTCCTACAATATCTTCTCGCACAGCCGTTTATCAGGATGCGCGATCACCGATGAATCCAGATACATTCCCTTAAGGCCCGCTGCCGCTCTGGCGCGCTCTATGGCCGCTTCTACGGCAGCCACCTCTCCGGTCAGCATCAGATAGGACTTTCCGCACATTCCTCTGGCAAGCCTGAGCTCAATCAAATCCACGATCGCCGTCTTGGCCGCCTCATCTGCGGCCACGATGGCAGATGCCGCATCATAGGTCTCAAGAATCCCAAGCGCACGGATATCCTCAATATGCGTCGTTCCGTAGATTGCCGGAAATATGGATTCATGCGGGTTGCCGAGGACGAAATCATCAATCAGATGAGTTCCGTAGGAGTTCCTTGCCACATCAACGGCTGCCCGGACCGCGCTTAGATCACCCGTAATAATCACGATGTATTTGCCCGGGCAGACGGTCTGGGCCTCTATAATCTCGACATCGGATGTCTTGACCATAGCGTCGGCCGCCGTCACGCCGGACGATACCGTCTTATATTCTACCATTCCGATTGCTTTACTCATCTGTGTGTACGTCCTTTCTGACTGCTTCTATCATAACAAATTCATGATTGACTTCAAGTATCCGTCCGGATACAGAAGCATGAACCGCCGTACTAAGCCCCTGCGCAGGCCTGGCGATCACCTGTCCCCGCTCCGCCGTATCTCCCGGTCTGACCGTCGGCACGGCGGGAATTCCGACAGTCCCTCCAAGCGGGATTCTCACTCTCTCTGCCCGGACTCTTCCCTCAATCAGCGGCGCTCTCTTCAAATAGGGCGCAAGGCCGTTCCTTGCCGCAAGGCGCGCGATGGGAACCTTCCGGTATTCCCTTGCCGGATTCACCGGTCCCGGCGTCTCCTTCCGGAGAGGAACCCCGGCCCTTCTCAGTCCTTCCTTATATTCCGTAATCAGAGCTCCCGGAGAGAGTCCCTGAGGGCAGGAATACAGGTCGCAGAGGCCGCAGGAGGAGCAGTACATCGTATGAATGAAAATCATCGGCTTCTGAATATCCTTACAGGCAGCCGCAAGCATGAACCTGGCCGGATCAACGGGGTGTCCCAGAAGATGTCTCGGACACAGATCCGTACACATGCTGCACTGGCAGCACGCCGCCGCGGCGCGCTTTAAGTCAATCGCCGGATTCTTCCGCTTCTTCTGCACAAGCGGATGTGCCTGCGGCAGCACAATTACTGCGTTGGTCGTCCTGGTGACAACCTCCCCCGGCTCCGCCGGAGTTCCCATCATCGCGCCGCCCGTCAGATATACGGGATCCTTCACCAGCGTCCGTCCCGCGAATGCCGCCGCCTCTCTCACCGGCATCCCGATCGGAATCCGAATCGTCATCGGATGCTCCACTTCGCCGCCGATTGTAACCAGCTTATCCGTGACCGGTTCCTGATAGGCAAGAGCCCGGTACAGGTTATAGACGGTCTCCACATTGAAGACCGCAGCCTCCGCGTCCGCGGGCAGTCCCCCCGGCGGCACCACCCTATGAGTCACTTCGTAGATCAGAACCGTCTCATCCCCGGCAGGGTAGACATCATCCAGAAGCTCAAGCTCCATCTCCGGATACAGCCCCAGGTATTCCCGTACCGCTTCCGCCGCGGCAGTATAGGACCTCCTGAGCGCGACAACCTTTCTCTCCGCACCGAGCGCCCCTCCAAGCTCATGGAACGCGGAAAGCACCTCATAGGGGCGGGCTCCCAGAAGCTGTCCGTGCAGAGAAAAAAGCGGCTCGCATTCCGCACAGTTGAGAATCACGGTCTTCACTTCCCGCTCCAGCTTCGCGTAAGCGGGAAATCCCGCGCCTCCTGCGCCTACGATGCCGCATTCCTTCATCAATTTGCTTAACTGTGCTGCTTCCATGCCTTCTTACTCCAGTTCCGTACCGTCATCAATAATCCCGACAATCGCGGCGTCAATCGGAGAGGACTCCTGTCCGCTGCCGATCCTTGCCGCACTGCCGAGCGCCACAAGTACATATTCGCCGATTCCCGCGCCGACACAATCGACCGCGACCAGGCATCCGGCTGTCTGCTTCATACTTTGGACAGGCTCTATAATCATGAATTTGCTTCCGATCAGATTGTCGTTCTTTCTGGTTGATACCACGCTTCCTGTCACTTTGCCTATGATCATCCTGCATTCCCCTCCGTCGTATGGTTTCGTATCTTCTGCCGTATTCCGCAGAGCCCTCAGCCCTTAAGAATTACGGCCGTCTGTCCCGTCGCTATCCCGGACGCGTTCGCCTCATCCGTATCGATATG
>CALWGS010000246.1 GCA_944380155.1 uncultured Lachnospiraceae bacterium | reverse complement strand
GAGGATGGAGCGCTTCTGCCAGTTCGCGGTGGCTGCGGCGGGGCAGGCGATTGCGGATTCGGGACTGGATCTTGAAAATGAGGATCGGACCCGTATCGGTGTGTCGGTGGGCTCCGGAATCGGAAGCCTTCAGGCAGTTGAGAGAGAGTATAAGCATCTGCTTGAGAAGGGACCCAAGAGGGTGAATCCTCTTCTGGTTCCGCTGATGATCTCCAATATGGCGGCCGGGAACGTTGCGATTGCCTACGGCCTGAAGGGAAAGTGTACGAATATTGTAACGGCCTGTGCGACGGGAACGCATTCCATCGGAGATGCCATGCGCTATATTCAGTGCTCGGAAGCGGATGTGATGGTTGCGGGCGGTACGGAGGCTGCCATTACGCCGCTTGGAGTCGCGGGCTTTGGCGCGCTGACCGCATTGAGCAGCTCGGAGGATCCGCTGAGGGCGTCCATCCCGTTCGATAAGGAGAGAGGCGGCTTTGTCATGGGCGAGGGCGCAGGGGTTGTCGTTCTGGAATCCTATGAGCACGCGAAGGCGCGCGGAGCCAGGATTCTGGCGGAGCTTGCGGGTTACGGCGCAACCTGCGACGCATATCATATTACATCTCCTGCAGAGGACGGAGAGGGCGCGGCAAGAGCGATGCTGTAAGCCGTGAAGGAAGCCGGAATCCGTCCGGAGGATGTGGATTACATCAATGCGCACGGAACCGGAACGCATCATAATGATCTCTTCGAGACAAGGGCCATTAAGAAGGCGTTCGGGGAGCACGCATACCGCCTGAAGGTGAATTCGACCAAATCCATGGTCGGACATCTGCTGGGAGCTGCGGGCGCGGTGGAGTGCATTGTCTGTGTGAAGTCCGTGATGGAGGATTACATCCATGCCACGGCGGGATATCAGATCCCGGATGAGGAGCTGGATCTGGACTATACCGCGACACCGCAGACGGGAAAGCCGGTCCGGTATGCAATCAGCAATTCACTCGGCTTCGGAGGACATAACGGAAGTCTGCTGATCGCGAAGTATACAGAAGAGGGAGGAAACCACAGTGGAGAATGTAATGAATAATCTGGAGAATATCATTACTCTGATTAAGACGGTATCCGAATCCTCTCTGACGTCTTTTCATTATGAAGAGGGATCAAGCAGCCTCTCCATGGAGATTCGGCGCGAGGTATCCGGCGGAGCCTGCGCGGCGGCCGTGGAACGGGCGCCGGAGAAGGTATCCGGAGCGGCAGAAAACGTAACGGCGGAATACATCCTCTCTCCGATGGTCGGCACCTTCTATGTCTCAAGAACCGAAGGAGGGGAGCCCCTGGTCTCGCCCGGAGATTCGGTGAAGGCCGGACAGGCCGTAGGAATCGTGGAGGCGATGAAACTGATGAATGAAATTGAGGCTGCGTTCGACGGGACCATAGAAGAGGTCCTGGTTGAGAACGGGCAGATGATCGAGTACGGACAGCCGCTGATGAGAGTGAAGCGGGCATAAGAAAGGACAGCAGGATCATGCTTACAATACAGGAAATCAAAGAAATGATACCACACAGGAGCCCCTTTTTACTGATTGACAGGATCGAGGAGCTGGAACCGGGCAAGCGTGCCGTCGGCCGCAAATGTGTCTCCTTCGAGGAGCCCTATTTTGCCGGGCATTTCCCGCAGGAGCCTGTGATGCCGGGAGTGTTGATGATTGAGGCGCTCGCGCAGGTCGGGGCGGTTGTCTGCCTCTCCCTGCCGGAGCATAAGGGGAAGACCGCGTACTTCGGAGGAATTGACAAGGCGAGGTTCCGTAATAAGGTGGTGCCGGGAGATGTCCTGCGGCTGGAGGTGGAGCTGATTAAGAGCAAGGGGCCGATGGGCGTCGCACTGGGAAAGGCTGTGGATGCCTTCCATCCCGAGAAGGTTTATGCGCAGGCCGAGCTTACGTTTATGATTGGTTAGGGAGGGGCTATGATAAGCAAAGTATTAATCGCCAACCGCGGGGAGATTGCGGTTCGTATTATCCGGGCCTGCAGAGAAATGGGAATCCGGACGGTGGCGGTATGCTCTGAGGCGGACAGGGATGCGCTGCATTCCCAGCTTGCCGATGAATGCATCTGCATCGGAGCGGCGCCTGCGAAGGAGAGCTATCTGAAGATGGAGCGGATCCTGAGTGCGGCAATTGCCTCCGGCGCCGATGCGATCCACCCGGGCTTTGGCTTCCTTTCCGAGAACGCCAGGTTTGCCGATCTGTGCACGCGCTGCGGCCTGATTTTCATCGGGCCGTCCGGCGAGGTGATTGAGCGGCTGGGAAATAAGGCGGCGGCAAGAACGTGTATGGTAGAAGCAGGGGTTCCGGTGGTACCGGGATCCGACGGACCGGTGGCGTCCGTAGAGGAGGCCGTAAGTCTTGCGGATGAGTTTGGTTATCCGGTGATCATTAAGGCCAGTGCGGGCGGAGGCGGCCGCGGGATGCGCGTGGTCAGGCGGCATGAGGACTTTGAGGAGAGCTTTCTGACCGCGCAGGCGGAAGCGAAGAGCGCGTTCGGAGACGGGACCATGTACCTGGAGAAGTATGTGGAACACGCAAGGCATATTGAGTTCCAGATTCTCGGCGATCTGGAGGGGAATGTCATTCACCTCGGAGAGAGGGATTGTTCGGTTCAGCGCAGGCACCAGAAGCTGATCGAAGAATCGCCGGCTCCGGGAGTGTCAAAGCAGCTTCGGACGCGGATGGGCGCGGATGCCGTGAAGGCGGCGAAGGCGGCCGGATATACCGGGGCGGGAACCGTGGAGTTTCTTCTGGACTCGGATCAGAGATATTATTTTATCGAGATGAATACGAGAATTCAGGTGGAGCATGGCGTAACGGAGCTTGTAACCGGGATCGATCTGGTGAAGGAACAGATCCGGATTGCCTCCGGACAGACACTTGGCATCCGCCAGGAGGATGTGAGAGTGACCGGGTGCGCGATGGAATGCCGGATCAACGCAGAGGATCCGGCAAGGGATTTCGTGCCGTGTCCGGGTACCGTGGAAGAGCTGCACATTCCGGGGGGCAACGGAATCCGGGTGGATACCGCCCTGTATCAGGGATACCGGATCCCGCCCTATTATGATTCCCTGCTTGCGAAGGTGATGGCGGTCTCGTCAAACAGGGAGGAGACCATCCAGAAGCTGCGCTGCGCCTTGGGAGAGCTGGTGATTGAAGGAGTTACGACCAACCTGGACTTTCAGTATCAGCTGCTTGGCGACGAGAGATTCTTCGCGGGCGGAGTGGACACCGGATTCGTGGAATCTGTTATGGAGGAAAGCAAGGCGGATCCGGATTTGAATGCATCCGATCAGTAAGTCAGTAAGGAGGAAAGTGCATGCGGAAGGATTTGTTCAAAAAGACGCCGGAGGTTAAGGCGCGTCAGTCAGAGTACCGCAGGCTTGCGAAGGAGGAAGCGAGACTCCGCGACATCCGCGCGCAGGTTCCGGACGGGCTGTTTCGTAAGTGCGAGGCCTGCGGGGAGATCTCGGATACGGAGGATATTATCTCGGGATATCACATCTGTCCGGCCTGCGGGCATTATTTTCGGATCCCGCCCCACGTAAGACTGTCCATGATTCTGGATCGGGACAGCTTTACCGAGTGGGACACCGGGCTTGCGCAGAGCGATCCGCTTCGTTTCCCCGGCTATCCGGCGAAGGTGGCGGCCAGGAGGGCTGCGACCGGACTGGATGAGGCGGTGATCACCGGATGCGGTACGATTCAGGATGAGAGGACCGCAGTCGGGGTGATGGCGTCGGAATTCCTGATGGGCAGCATGGGAGAGATTGTCGGGGAGAAGATTACCCGGATGGTAGAGCGGGCGACCAAGGAGAGGCTTCCCGTAATCCTGTTCTGCTGCTCGGGCGGAGCCAGAATGCAGGAGGGAATGATTTCTCTCATGCAGATGGCTAAGACCGCGCAGGCAATCAAGCGGCATTCCGAAGCGGGACTTCTCTATGTCTCCGTTCTTACGGATCCCACCACCGGCGGGGTAACGGCAAGTTTTGCCATGCTCGGGGATGTGATTCTGGCAGAGTCCGGCGCTCTGATTGGCTTTGCGGGGCCCAGAGTCATCGAACAAACCATCGGACAGAAGCTCCCCGAGGGCTTTCAGAGCGCGGAATTCTTAGAGGAGCACGGCTTTGTTGACCGGATTGTGAAGAGGAGCCGGTTAAGACAGACCCTTCTGTTCCTGCTTAAGTCCGCGAAATCGGGACAGGATCCGGACTGGGCGGCTTTGGACGCGGAACTTGTCAGGCCGATCAGGGCGGACGAGGCCGTGCCTGAGATAACGGAAGAACGGAACGCAAATGAGCCGAACGGCAAGATTCCGGCATCGGAGAGCGGGATGGAATTGACCAGGGAAAGTGGTTCCAATCCGCCGGATTCCGCCGCGCCGGCATCCGGAATCGATTCGAGTGCCGGTACCTGCGCGGAGGACGGCACAGTGTCCGATAATGGAAAGCAGGACGCGCCGGAAGCGGGGCAGGAGGAACCTGCCGCGTGGGAGAGGGTTCAGATCGCAAGAAGTCTGGATCGTCCGACCAGCCTGCATTATATCCGGAGCCTGTTCGATCGCTTCTTAGAGCTGCACGGAGACAGGGCCTATGCGGATGACGGTGCCATCGTAGGCGGAATCGCGGAGCTTTCCGGCCGCTATGTCACGGTAATCGCCCAGCAAAAGGGGCGCGGTATCAAGGAGAACAAGAAGAGAAATTACGGAATGCCCAAGCCCGAAGGATACCGGAAGGCGCTTCGTCTGATGAAACAGGCGGATAAATTCGGCCGTCCGGTGATCTGTTTTGTAGACACGCCGGGAGCCTATTGCGGGATTGACGCGGAAGAAAGGGGACAGGGAGAGGCGATTGCTTCCTGCCTGTATGAGATGAGCGGTCTTAGAGTTCCTGTTCTTACCGTGGTAATCGGCGAGGGCGGAAGCGGCGGAGCACTTGCCATGGCAGTATCGAACGAGGTATATCTGTTAGAGAACGCAACCTATTCCATTCTGTCTCCGGAGGGGTTTGCCTCGATTCTCTGGAAGGATAAGAAGAAAGCCAGGGAAGCTGCCGGACTGATGAAGATTACCGCGAAAGAATTGCTTGAGCTTGGAATCATTGACGGGATCATTCCGGAGTCCGGCGAGGATTCCGAAGGAGCCGGAGAAAATGTTCTAAGAGGAGTAACAACCGATACGATGGAGGGAACCGCCATGCGTATCAAGGAACGCATGCTCTCCTTCCTGGCGCGGTACGGCGCGATGGATGGGGATACGATATGTGAGCTGCGGTACGAGCGCTTCCGGAAATATTAATCTCGTTCCTGCCATGCTGTTATGCCTGCCGTATGCCGGCCTGTCACAGACAGGCCAGGATATGGCGGGCATATTGCGTCAGATCCTTAAGATCCAGCAGGAATTCTTCGGTCACTTCAAAATATGTTATCTTCTGCTTATACGCCCTGACATAATACGGCGTACGGCATGCGGCGGCCTGGGGAAGGAACCGGCCGCTTTTTTTGTAGTAACATTCCTCCGGCCTGGCCTTCCTGCGGTAACGCGGGGATACATAGGCCGCGACGCTTTTATGGGATATCATTCCTTCTTCCGTCAGATAATAATAATCCTTATAATTCTCATAATAATGCCGTACCTCACCTTCAAAGACAGGAATCCACAGAACGGCCCGTTCCCCCGAGAGGGTAAGGCTGCAGCGGCAGGCATGCTCCGTCCCGGCAAACGCCTCGAACTCTGCCGTCAGGGGAACGGGAAAGGCAGACGTGCAGCACAGCAGAATCTGAACGGCATCCGCCTCCTCTCTTGCGCCGTCACAGACGAAGCCGCCGCGGAAACAGTCCGCATACGCTAAGAGCGAAAGCAGGGCGGGAAGATGCTTCACATCTTCCCTGTTGTGCCCAAGCAGCAGGGAGCGAAGCGCGGCCGCGGAAATATCGGGGATTCGACCCTGCGTACCAAGCAGGGAAGATAACTGCTCGGGAGAAGGAACGGGAGATTCCTCCGAAGGGCCGGTATGGTATGCCTCATAACGGGACCGTCCCAGGTAAGCCGTATAGACGGCAATCAGATCCTGTCCCGAGAAGGGATCCTCCCTTGAAATCCCGAGGAATTCTTCCATGGACCTTTGTTTAAGATTTGGTGCCGGAATATATCTGCGGTACGGCAGGATCCGCTTATAGATATCAATACTCTCGAAAGAATTGAAATCGAACGCGATCTGATGCTTCCTGCACTTCGCCGTCAGATAGGGGATGTCAAATGCGGTCCCGTTATAATGGATCAGACAGCGGAAGCGGGAAATCCATTCTGTAAAGGCAGCCAGAAGCTCCTTCTCGTTCCGTACATCGTCCGAGAACCACTGGATCAGACGGAAGCGCCCGTTTTCCCGAAAGACGCAGCCAATCAGATAGAGGAAGGAGCTTGCCGGGGAGAGCCCGGTGGTCTCAATATCGAAGAATACAGAACGGTTCTGATCGATAGAAGGGGGAAATACCGGGTTGAATTCCGGAAGTTCTTGTATGAATGTTTGCATAAGCGCCTCCTTTTTCTGCATTATATCATAAAAATCGGACAAAAATAGGATTTTAACAAAAAAATAATGTTTCGTGAACGAGAACATGGTATAATAACCGGAAAGCGAGGGGAAGGATCACAGGAATGTGGAATATAAAACTATTTGGACTTGAGTTCTTCGATATTTTCTACAATTTTTTTATTTATTGCTTTCTGGGGTGGGTCTATGAGAGCACCTATGTGTCGATTCGGAGCAGACGGTGGGTGAACCGCGGGTTTCTAAATGGGCCGGTGATTCCCATTTACGGCTGTGCGGCGACTCTGCTGTATGTCGCGTTTTTCAATGATACGATGATTGGGATGACACAGAGCAAAACGGCTGTCAGCGTGCTGGTGATTTTCGTATCCGGGATGATTCTGGCGTCGCTTCTGGAATTCGTGACATCCTGGCTGATGGAGAAACTGTTCCATGCGAGATGGTGGGACTACAGTGAGATGCCCCTGAATCTGCAGGGCAGAATCTGTCTTCCGGTCTCGCTGTTTTGGGGGCTGTTATCGGTTGTGATGGCAGAGTGGATTCAGCCGCTTATGGACCGGGTCGTGGCGCAGATTCCAAGAAGGGCGGGAGAGATTGCGGGGTATGTGATTGCCGCCGTGTTCTTCGCGGATCTTGGCGTTACCGTGGCAGCTGCGCTGAAGCTGGATCAGAGGCTTGAGGATATACAGCGGATCCGGGAGGAGTTTTTGGCGTCTCTGGAGCGGCTGAAGCTGTTTGAAACCCGGGAGGAGCTTCGGGACAAGATCGCAGACAGTCCGTTCTATACTCATTTAGAGAATAAGAGAATGGAACTGGAAGAAAATGTGGAGAAATGGCTGGAGAAATATAAGCTGCTTGCGGGCAGGCGCGAGGAAGAGCGCATCCGGATTCGAAGAGAACTGAAGGCGCGCGCGGAGGAACTGCGCGAGGCATACAGAAATCAGAAGAGCAGCCGGTTAAACCGCATGATCTACAGACGTATCTTCCGGGCATTCCCTTATATGAAGACATCGCGCGGCCAGGAGGCGTTAGAGGCATGGAAAGAAAAAATGAAGAAACGCAGGAAATAAGTCCGGTATGCCGGCAGGCGCTGACGGGAAGCGGACGGCTATGATGCGGGACGGCAGGGAAATGGAGTGAACGGTATGCATTTGCGCGAGAACTGGGAGGAGCTGAAGGGGAAGGGGAGAGTGACCAATTATCTGAGCGGATTCTTAAGGGCAGCGCTGGTTGCGGTGCTGGTCCTGGTGCAGTTTGGGCTGGTAACGGCGCTGGCTGTGTGGCTGAGGGGATATACGGTGTATCTTTATACCATTCTCGAGCTCTTAAGCATCATCGTTATGATCGGACTGATTAATGACTCGAGGAGTCCCTCCTATAAGCTGGCCTGGATCTGCATTATTCTGGTGCTGCCGTTAAGCGGGCATATTATGTATATTCTGTGGGGAACCGAGAATTCCAGGAAGCGGATTGAGAGAAAGGTTCTCTCCAGAATTCAGCGCGGGTACCAGTTCCTGGAATATGATTCCGGAGTCAGGGAGGAGTTCACAGCCGGGCATCCGGAGCTTGCAAGGATGACGCGTTTCCTGGAATCGCATCATTTCCCATTATATCATAATAACCAGATTCGGTATTATCCGATGGGGGAGGATACCTTCGAGGCGATCTTCGAGGATATCAAAGCGGCGAAGCGGTTCATTCTGATGGATTTCTTTATTGTGGGTGAGGGGCTGCTCTGGGACCGGATGCATGCCCTGCTGCTTGAGAAGCAGAAGCAGGGGGTGGAGATTAAGTTCCTGTATGATGATTTCGGGGCAATGCTGCGCACACCCAAGGATTTCAGAAGAAGGCTGGAGGAAGAGGGCATTGAGGTGCGGGTCTTCAACCCCATTCATAAGTATACCGAGAAATTATATATGAATTACCGCAGCCACCAGAAGATTGTGGTCATTGACGGGACGGTTGCGTATACAGGGGGCATGAATCTGGCGGATGAGTATGTGAACCTGGTGGAGCGCTTCGGAGTCTGGAAGGATAACGCGGTCCGCGTAGAGGGAGATGCGGTCTGGGGATTTACCGTGACCTTCATTCAGATGTGGGAGGCGGCCGAGCAGGGACCTCTTCTGGATTACGACCGGTACCGGCCGGAGAGAAGCTTACGGAACCAGATTATTTCAAAAGGGGGCGCGTACTGCCATGTAATATCCGACGGGCCGGCGAATCATCCGGATAATCCGATTGTGGATATTTACAAGCAAATGATTTATTATGCGAAGCGCCATGTATATATTACCACCCCGTATCTGGTGATTGAGGATGAGATGCAGAATGCCTTGATCACGGCCGCCATGAGCGGGATTGATGTCCGGATTATCACTCCGGCGATTCCGGATAAGAAGCATGTCAAAATTTTAACCAATTATCATTACGGTCCGCTTCTGGCCGCGGGAGTCCGGATCTATGAGTATACGCCCGGATTTATTCATGCCAAGACGATTATCAATGAGGAATGCGGAATTGTCGGCACCATCAATATGGATTACAGGAGCTTTTATCTTCACTATGAATGCGGAGTCTGGATGCATGATCGGAATACGATAGATACCATTGCTTCGGATCTGCTTCGGACCATGGAGCAATCGCATGAAGTCACTTTGAGGGAGTGGACAAATCGCCCCTGGTATATTAAAATATATCAGCGGATACTGTCCGTATTCGCGACACAGATGTAGAGAAAGGCATGAGAACATGATTGCATTTATCAGAGGAATTCTGGCTCAGACCCGCCCGGGCCTTGTCGTGATCGAGGCAGGGGGCATCGGATATGAGGTGAATGTGCCGTCCAGCGTGTTCGGACGGCTTCCGGGAATCGGAGAGGCGCTTCTTCTTCATACTTATCTTCAGGTCAGGGAGGACGGGATGTCACTGTTTGGATTCCTGAAGAGAGAGGATCTGGATGTGTTCAAGCTGCTGATTACGGTCAACGGAATCGGGCCGAAGGCGGCGCTCTCGATTCTCTCCTATACAACCCCCGATCAGCTTCGGTTCGCCGTACTGTCAGGGGATACGAAGACGATTGAGAAGATACCGGGAGTCGGGAAGAAGACCGCTGGCAAGCTGATTCTGGAATTAAAGGATAAGTTCGGAATCGAGGAAAATTTCGAACCGGGACCTGCCGGCGCGCAGGAGGAGGCCGGGACATCCCAGGATTTGAACCCGGCGGCGAAGGAGGCGGCCGAGGCGTTAGCGGCGCTCGGGTACCCCGTATCGGAAGCGTACAGGGCGGTCCGCATGGTAGATGTGACGCCGGAGATGACGGCGGAGGAGATCCTGCGGTTCAGTCTTAAAAATTTCGGAAAGTAAGATGAGGATCGGATTATGGCCAGAAGAATTATAGCAACAGAGGCAATCGAGGAGGAGAGCGGGCTGGAGAATTCGCTTCGTCCCCAGCTGTTAAAGGATTATATCGGACAGGAGAAGCTCAAGGAGAATCTGAAAATCTATATCGAAGCGGCAAAGCAGAGATCGGAGTCCCTGGATCATGTGCTGCTGTTCGGGCCTCCGGGACTCGGCAAGACGACCCTGGCCGGCATTATTGCGAACGAGATGGGAGTCAATCTTAAGATTACGGCGGGGCCCGCGATTGAAAAGCCCGGCGATATGGCGGCGATTCTAAATAACCTGGCGCCGGGGGATCTGCTCTTTATTGATGAGATTCACCGTCTCAACCGTCAGGTTGAGGAGCTGTTGTATCCGGCAATGGAGGATTTCGCGATTGATATTGTAATCGGCAAGGGAGCCGCGGCGAAGTCCATCCGCCTGGAGCTGCCGCGTTTTACTCTGGTCGGGGCGACCACCCGGGCGGGGATGCTGACTGCGCCGCTGAGGGATCGGTTCGGGGTGGTGAATCGGATGGAATTCTATACGAATCAGGAGCTGGAGCAGATCATAAGGCGTTCGGCAGGGGTCCTGGGAGTTGAAATCGAGCCGGAGGGCGCGGCAGAGCTTGCGAAGCGTTCAAGGGGAACGCCAAGGCTTGCCAACCGTCTGCTGAAGCGGGTCAGGGATTTCGCGCAGGTCAAATATGACGGGAAAATCACAAAGGAGGTCGCCGTATTTGCCCTCGATCTGCTGGAGGTTGACAAGATGGGACTGGATCATATTGACAGGCAGATTCTGATTACCATGATCGAGAAGTTCAAGGGAGGCCCGGTGGGGATAGAGGCGGTTGCGACGACAATCGGAGAGGATGCGGGAACCATTGAGGATGTCTACGAGCCTTATCTGGTGCAGAATGGATTCATTCTGCGTACTCCAAGGGGACGTATGGTATCCGGCCTGGCATACCGGCACTTTGGGCTGCCGGAGCCGGGGAACGGCTGAGTTTCATTTTTTTGTTGTTTTATGCGGAAACTTGTGTATAATAGAGATAAGGTGCAGGGCATTCAGGATACATAAGACAGGAGCGGAGATATTATGAAGAAGCAGAACGATACCGATGTGATCATATGCGGAAGACGATATACTATCAGCGGATTTGAAAGTGAGGATTATCTGCAGAGGGTGGCTTCCTATATCAACGGCAGGAATGAGGAATTCAAAAGAAAGAATTTTTACAAGCTCCTGGATACGGAAACCCGGAACATTTTAATGCAGCTGAATATCGCCGACGATTATTTCAAGGGGAAGGAACAGATGGAGCTGCTTCAGAAGGAGAACGACGCGAGGAACCGGGATATCTTCGAACTCAAGCATGAGGCGATTGAAGCGCAGACAAAGCTTACGGCCCTGCAGGCGGAGCTGGATAAGCTGAAGGCCGATTATTTTGCGGCGCAGAAGACGATTGTACGTCTGGAGACAGAGCTTTCGGAACGGAAGAAGGAGAAACAGGAATAAGCTGGGAGGGTTGTTCTTTGGGACAGCCCTTTTATGTTTCCTGCGCGATTCCGGACGGAAATGGAGGTTGTTTTGAAAAATATGAGAATGGCAGAACTGCTTTCGCCGGCCGGTTCCTTCGAAAGTATGAAGGCGGCCGTGCAGGCGGGGTGTGACGCGGTGTATATCGGGGGAGCCCGATTTGGAGCAAGGGCGTTCGCGAAAAATGCGGATGGAACGGCCCTGCTGGAGGCGATTGATTATATGCATATCAGGGGGAAACGTCTGTATCTGACCGTGAACACGCTTCTGAAGGAGGCAGAGTTCGGAACATTATACGATGATATGGAGCCGCTTTACCGACAGGGACTGGAT
>CALWGS010000245.1 GCA_944380155.1 uncultured Lachnospiraceae bacterium | reverse complement strand
GAAAGATTTGGAAACGCTTCCTGTTTTTGACTGTTATTCCATATCCAGCTCTGATTTCTCAACATTCTTCCCATCTCTCCAGATCCTCTCCAGATCATAGAAGAGCCGATCCTCTTTTGAGAACACATGAACTACAATGTCGCCGTAGTCCATCAGAACCCATCCGGATGAACGCACTCCTTCAATCCGCTTAGGGTTATATCCGGCGCGTCCAAGCCGCTCCTCAACCTCTCCTACCATTGCCTCCACCTGCGAAGAACTGTTGCCGTTCGCAATCAGAAAATAATCAGCAATGACGCTGATTGTGCCAATCTCAATTACCTTAATATCCTCCGCTTTCTTGGAGTCCAATGCCTCATAGGCAATTCTCGCCATTTTCTTAGATATCAATTCCATTCATTCCCTCCGTCAGAGTTGATTCGATTGTTATAATACAAATAGGTACGTTCCGTCATCGGATCCATCGGTGTTCCTTCGGAATGAAGATACCGCATGGTATTCTCCGCCACCAGATAAACCGCCCGATCCAGATCCGTGAAGCACATCCTCCGAATTTCATCCAAAGGAGGATTCGTTGGCTGTGTACGAAGCGGTTCAATATAATCGGCAAGATAAATAATCTGTTCCAGCACGGTCATCGCAGGTCTCCCCGTCGTATGCCAGGTTATGGCGGAGAGGATCTCCTCTTCTTCAATGCCATATTCTTTCTTCGCGTAATAGGCCCCCAGCTTCGCATGCAGCAAAAAAGACTGTTCCTGTTCAATCGGGGTAACTGGAATATTATGATGCCTGCATTCCGACAGGATCTCCGCATCCGAAAGATACTTGGCGCAGTCATGCAGCAGTCCCGCTGTCAGCGCCTTCTGAGCGGATTCTCCAAACACCAGTGCCATGTCCGCCGCCGTATAGGCGACGCCCACGGAATGCCAGAAGCGCTTTTTGGGAAGCTGCTTTCGAATCCGGCTCCCGATTTCTATGATATCATACTCCATTCTGAACCACCCTTTCTCCTTTCTCAGACAACAAAACCTGTGACGGGCGCATCCATTGTCTACAGACCACACGGTCTGTTCGGACCACACGGTCTGTTCGGACTGTAAGGTCTGTTCGGACTGTATAGTCCGTTCTGAAGAATATATTCCCGGACCGGTTCCGGAAGCAGATAACGAATCGAATGTCCCAATTCCGCCCGCTCTCTGATATCATGGGAGGAGATCTCAATATTCGGAATCAGAAGCAGACGGACATCCGCCTGATACCGGTCATTCAGATAAGCAATCTGCTCTTTGATCCGGCTTAGAGATACCCCGTCCCGTTCCGCCGCGAGTACGCAGGCAAGCCTTAGAATGACTTCGGGACGCCGCCAGCTTTCAAACTGGAACAGGGAATCACCGCCGATAATAAAATAGAACCGGGTATCCGGCTCCCTTGCCGTCAGGATCTCCAGCGTATCGGAGGTATACGTATCTCCCTTCCTTATAAGCTCCTCATCCGAAAATACAAAATGCGGGTTATCCTGAATGGCCAGCTTCACCATCTCGGCACGCTGTCCGCCGTCAATAACCGATGTCATTTTCTTATGGGGAGGATGATTGGACGGCATGAACCATACCTCATCCAGTCCAAACTGCTCATAGGCATTCTCGGCGAGCAGAAGATGCCCGTAATGAACCGGATTAAAGGTCCCTCCCATAATCCCTGTCTTCTTCATAGCCTGCCTCACCTGGGAAGTACGATCCGCTTCTTCTCCTTCGATTCCCGGTACAGAACAATCTTCTTCCCGATTACCTGAACCAGTTCCGAACGGGTGCGCTCCGCAACCATCCCGCCAAGCTGCTTCGGATCATCCAGGCAGTTGTTAAGCACCGCGATCTTCACCAGCTCCCTGGCCTCAAGCGCTTCATCAATTCCCTTTGTAATCTCGGGCGTGAGGCTTGACTTTCCGATCTGATAGATGGGATCTATATTCATGGCAAGTCCCTTCAAATATGCCCTTTGCTTTGTCGTAAGCATCCTGTCCTCCTGCTATACCATAGCATTATTTATAATAGTCAAATTCCAGGCCATACATGCGAACTGTATCGCCCTCTTTAATTCCTTTAGCTTCCAGTTCATCCAGAATTCCGTTATTCTTGAGGAACTTCTGGAAAAATTCAAATCCCTTTTCGGAATCCAGATTTGTATATCCAAGCATTCTTTCAATTCTCGGGCCTTCCACGATAAAGATGCCGGATTCATCCACCGAAACGGTATAAGGCTCATCAAAGGAAGGAATATCCTGATCCGGGAAGTATTCCTGCTCGAATATAACAGACTTATCCGGTATGGTATCCAGCAAATCTCTGACATGGCGGAGCAGATCTTTCACTCCCTCCCCGCTCACCGCAGAAATGGGAAATACCCGAATCCCTTCCGGTTCAAACGCCTTCCTCAGACGCTCGATGGCCTGTTCTCTTTCTTCGCCGTACAGTACATCCAGCTTATTGGCCGCGATGACCTGAGGTTTTTGCGCGAGAGAAGCCTCATATCCGAAAAGCTCCTGATTAATCTTGGCGATATCCTCAAGCGGATCCCTGCCTTCCGTGGAAGCGGCATCCACAACATGAATCAGAACTCTGGTCCGTTCGATGTGCTTTAAAAATTCATGTCCCAGCCCGACTCCTTCGGAAGCACCTTCAATCAGTCCCGGAATATCGGCCATAACAAATCCGCGATCTCCGTCCAGATCGACCACTCCGAGCACCGGATTCAAGGTTGTAAAATGATAATTTGCGATCTTGGGCTTCGCGTTGCTGACTCTTGAGAGCAGCGTAGACTTCCCGACGTTGGGAAATCCGATTAAACCGACATCTGCAATCAGCTTCAGCTCAAGAATGACATTCATCTCCCTGCCGCTTTGACCGGGCTGCGCGTACTTCGGTACCTGCATGGTGGAGGTCGCGTAATGCTGATTCCCCTTACCGCCGCGTCCTCCTCTCAAGACCACAACTCTGCGGTTCTCGTGGGACATATCCGCGATAACCTTCCCGCTCTGCTCTTCCTTAATCACAGTCCCTTCCGGTACCCGTATGACCAGATCTTCCCCGTCTCTGCCGCTGCACCGCTTCTTGCTTCCGTTCTCTCCGTCCCCGGCACAGAACTTCCGGTTATAGCGAAAATCACTCAGGGTATTCAGACCGTCATCCACTTCAAAAATTAAATCGCCGCCCTTGCCGCCGTCTCCGCCGTCAGGACCTCCTGCCGGAACGTACATCTCTCTGCGGAAGCTGACGTGGCCGTCGCCGCCCTTGCCGGAACGGATATAGATTGTTGCGCTGTCTGCAAACATACTCTCACCTCCTGTCCATTGTATGAAAAAATAACCCCAAATTCAAGATATTCTCCTGAAATTGGGGTCCAATTCCATGTTACTGCTCTACCGGGTGAACACTGGCCTGCTTCTTATCTCTGCCCTTTCTCTCGAAGCTTAAGATACCATCCACCAGAGCAAATAATGTATCATCGCCGCCCTTGCCGACATTAACACCGGGATGAATCCTCGTTCCGCGCTGTCTGTACAGAATATTGCCGGCCTTGACAAACTGTCCTTCCGCTCTCTTCGCACCTAAACGCTTCGACTCGGAATCTCTGCCGTTCTTGGTGGAACCGACACCCTTTTTATGAGCAAAAAACTGAAGGTTTAACTTCATCATAACCTACACCTCCTCAGTCTGAAATCTGATGTACTTCTTCCCGTATTCTTCCTGAACTCCGGACAGCCCAAGCATCATGGCCTGAAGCAGAACCCTGCTTTCCCTGCTGAGTTCGGAGGAGATTCTGAAATCAATCAACCCCTTCTTCTCATCCTTCCTGCACCGAAATACATCCTGTGTGAAGGACTCGATGGAGTTAATGGTATTAATCACAAGGATCGAAACCGCAGCGCACACAATATCACTGCCGCTCTCGGCATAGCCTGCATGTCCGCTCATCCGGAATCCCGCCATCTGTCCGTTTCTTGTATATACGGTCACCGTAATCATACTCTTATGCTTATGCGTTGATCTTGTCGATCTTTACCGCGGTATATATCTGCCTGTGGCCGTTCTTCTTGTGATATCCGGTCTTTCTCTTGTATCTGTAAACAATAACCTTTTTGCCCCTGCCTTCCTCAACAACGGTTGCGGATACGCTAGCTCCGGCTACGGTAGGATTCCCTGCCTTTAACTCGCCGTCGCTCACAGCAAGAACCTGATCGAATGTAACAGCCTCGCCGGCTGCCGCTCCAAGTCTTTCTACCTTAATGATATCGCCTTCGGATACTTTGTACTGTTTACCACCTGTTGCAATGATCGCGTACATATGGCACCTCCTCTTATCATTACTCGCCAGCTGTGGTGCCCGCAGAGTCCACAGGACGGATGCGGTCTTTCTTCCGTATCGGAATAACCTCGCTGTGCGGCACAATGCGCACTTGTCGCATACTGTAACAGTCTAACATACCTGTTAAGATTTGTCAACGGATTTTATCTGTTTTCAAGCAATTTATTTACGCTGACCAGTTTGACGCAGAGTACGAATATTCTGGTTGCCTGCATCAGCTCCTCCGGCGTCGGATAGGAGGGAGCGATACGGATATTGGAATCATGCGGATCCTTATGATAAGGATAGGCCGATCCCGCTGGCGTCATAATAACCCCTGCTTCTTTACATTTTGCAATGATTTCGCTTGCGCAGCCCTCCATGGAATCAAAGGAAATAAAATATCCGCCCTTCGGCCTGATCCAGCTTCCGATTTCAAGACCTCCAAGCTCTCTCTCAAGCGTATTGAGCACAGCCTCAAACTTGGGACGCAGGATATCCGCATGCTTTTTCATATGCTTCACAATTCCATCCATATCCTTATAGAACCGTACATGACGAAGCTGATTTACCTTGTCATGTCCGATGGTCTGAATCGTAAGCTGCTTCCTGATTTCATCCAGATTCGCCTTCGAGGCCGCAATCGCCGCTACTCCGGAACCCGGGAAGCTGATTTTGGAGGTGGAGCAGAACTTATAGACCATATCTGGATTGCCTGCCTTCTCACATTCCGCCAGAATCTCAATCAGATAATCCTGGTCATCTTCATAGAGATGATGCACGCCGTACGCATTATCCCAATAGATCCTAAAGTCCTTCGCGGCCGGCTTCAATCTTGCGAACCGGCGGACGCACTCATCGGAATACGTAATTCCCTGAGGATTGGAATACTTCGGCACACACCAGATTCCCTTTACCGCGCTGTCTTCGGATACCAGCTTTTCAACCATATCCATATCCGGCCCCTCCGGCGTCATGGGAACGTTAATCATCTCGATTCCGAAATATTCGGTAATCGCGAAATGCCTGTCATATCCGGGAACCGGGCAGAGAAACTTGACCTTATCCAGCCTGCACCAGGGAGTGCTTCCCATGACCCCGTGCGTCATAGAGCGGGAAACCGTGTCATACATCACATTCAGACTTGAATTGCCGTATATGATAATATTCTCCGCCGGAACCTCGATCATGGCTCCAAGCAGCTCCTTCGCTTCCCTGATTCCGTCGAGAATACCGTAATTCCGGCAGTCAACGCCCTCTTCGCTCTTCAAATTGGAGGTGCTGTTCAGAATATCCATCATCTCCATCGAGATATCAAGCTGCGCCGCGCTCGGCTTTCCTCTTGACATATCAAGCTTAAGGCCAAGCGCCTTTGCTTCCTCATATTCGGCCTCAAGCCCGGACTTTAATGCTAACAGTTCTTCTCTACTCCGTTCTTTATAAGCAGACATAATTTCCTCCTGAATTCGTAACATACTTTACTTCATTAAAGCGTCAACATTTTTGAAATTTATTGTATGCCACATTGGTTCATTTTGCAAGAGGGAATTTTATTTTCTGCGCAATTTTTCAAAAAAATATAACAAACTCAGGTTAATGAACAGATTTCAGCACCAATATAATCCATCAGCGCCCGAGCCTTTAGTTTCAGCTGACAGCCGCGGACTCCCGCGCTGATTGTAATTTCCTCCTGATCCAGGACACTCTCATCAAAATAGACCGGGTACATTTTCTTCATTCCGACCGGCGAACAGCCGCCCCGGATAT
>CALWGS010000244.1 GCA_944380155.1 uncultured Lachnospiraceae bacterium | reverse complement strand
GTTTGCCGGCGGGGGAGTTTTCTTTGTGTGGGGGTTGTTGTTTGGAAGGTTTTTGGAGTGTGTTTGCCGGTGGGGGAGGCTTTTTGAAAGGAATGGAAGGGGAGAGATTTGGAGGTGGGTTGGTGTTTACGCATTTGCATGTGCATTCGGAGTATAGTTTGCTGGATGGGTCGGGGAAGATTGGGGAGTTGGCGGCGAGGGCGAAGGAATTGGGGATGGATAGCCTGGCGATTACGGATCATGGGGTGATGTATGGGGTGGTGGATTTTTATAAGGCTTGTAAGAGCGTGGGAGTGAAGCCGATTTTGGGGTGTGAGGTGTATGTGGCGCCTGGGTCGAGGTTTGTGAAGGAGGGGGGGACGTCGGAGGAGAGGTATTTTCATCTGGTGCTGCTGGCGGAGAATAATAAGGGGTATTCTAATTTGATGAAGATTGTGTCGAAGGGGTTTACGGAGGGGTTTTATTATAAGCCGAGGGTGGATTATGAGGTACTTTCGGAGTTTCATGAGGGGATTATTGCGTTGTCGGCCTGTCTTGCGGGGGAGGTGGCGGTGGCTTTGCGGAAGGGGTTGTATGACGAGGCGAAGGAAGCGGCGCTACGGCTTGAGGGAGTGTTTGGGAAGGGGAATTTTTTCCTGGAGATGCAGGATCACGGGATTGCGGATCAGAGACTGGTGAATCAGGGGCTGCTGAGACTGTCCCGGGAGACGGGGATTGAGCTGGCAGTTACAAATGCCGTTCATTATACGCTGGCTTCGGATGAGGCTGCGCATGATGTTCTGCTGTGTATTCAGACGCAGAAGAAGGTGCAGGATGAGGATCGAATGCGGTATGTCGGAGGACAGTATTATCTGAAGTCTCCTCAGGAGATGGAGGAGCTGTTTCCGTACGCGAAGGAGGCGGTTGAGAATACGCACCGGATTGCCGGGCGGTGTAATGTGGAGATTGTGTTCGGGGAGTATAAGCTGCCGAAGTATGCCGTGCCGGATGGGTATACGGCGTGGGAGTATCTGGGGATGCTGTGCCGGAAGGGATTGTCGGAGAGGTTCCCGGGACGTGAGGAGGAGTTGTCGGAAAGACTGAATTATGAGCTGGATACGATTCGGGGAATGGGGTTCGTGGATTATTTCCTGATTGTGTGGGATTTTATTAAGTTCAGCAGGGATCATGGGATTATGGTTGGCCCGGGAAGGGGCAGCGCGGCGGGAAGTCTGGTGTCTTACTGTCTGGGGATTACGAATATTGATCCTTTGAAGTATAATCTGCTGTTCGAGAGGTTTTTGAATCCGGAGAGACTGACAATGCCGGATATTGATGTGGACTTCTGCTTTGAGAGAAGGCAGGAGGTGATTGATTATGTTGTGGAGAAGTATGGGAAGGATCATGTGGTTCAGATTGTGACCTTCGGTACGATGGCTGCGCGGGCGGTGATCCGGGATGTGGGGAGAGTTCTGAGCATGCCGTATGCGCAGGTGGACGCGGTGGCGAAGCAGATTCCGTCGGAGCTTGGGATTACGATCGAGAAGGCGCTGAAGGAGAATCCGGATCTGAGGAAGATGTATGAAAGCGATGAGGAGATCCGAAATCTGATTGATATGTCGAAGCGTCTGGAGGGGCTTCCGAGGCATACTTCGATTCATGCCGCGGGCGTTGTGATCGCGCCCGCGCCTGCGGATGAGTTCGTGCCGCTTTCAAGAGGTGCGGATGATACGATTACGACGCAGTTTACGATGACAACGCTGGAGGAGCTTGGGCTTCTTAAGATGGATTTCCTCGGATTGCGGACCCTGACCGTGATTCAGAACGCGGCGATGCTGGCGGGCAGGAAGAGCGGGGGCAGGGAGATTGATATGGACGCGATTGATTTCGATGATCCGAATGTGTATGATATGATTTCGGCCGGGAAGACAGAAGGGGTGTTCCAGCTGGAGAGCTCGGGGATGAAGAGCTTTATGAAGGAACTGAAGCCGAGGAATATGGAGGATGTGATCGCCGGAATCTCTCTGTATCGTCCAGGTCCGATGGATTTTATTCCGCAGTATATCAAGGGGAAGAATGATCAGTCCGGAATTGTGTACGAGTGCCCGCAGCTTGAGCCGATTCTGAAGCCGACCTACGGGTGTATTGTATACCAGGAGCAGGTCATGCAGATTGTGCGGGATCTGGCGGGGTACAGCTACGGGCGCAGTGATCTGGTCCGCCGCGCGATGTCGAAGAAGAAGGCATCCGTGATGGAGAAGGAACGGAAGAACTTCGTGTACGGCAATGAGTCGGAAGGGGTGCCGGGCTGTATCCGCAACGGAATTTCCGAGGAGACGGCCAATCATATCTACGACGAGATGATTGATTTCGCGAAGTACGCGTTTAACAAATCCCATGCCGCGGCGTATGCGGTGGTGGCGTATCAGACGGCGTATCTGAAGTATTATTATCCAGTGGAATTCATGGCGGCGCTGATGACCTCGATGATTGATAATCCGGGGAAGATTGCCGAATATATCTTTACCTGCAGGCAGATGAAGATTGGAATTCTGCCGCCGGACGTGAATGAGGGAGAGGCTGTCTTCACTGTAACGGACGGAAAGATCCGATATGGCATGGCCGCGATCAAGGGGCTCGGGAGACCGGTGATCGACGCGGTGGTGAAGGAGCGGGAGCGCGGCGGGCGGTATCAGAGCATCCGGGATTTTGTAGATCGGCTGTCCGGCAGAGAGGTGAATAAGCGCACGCTCGAGAGCTTTATTAAGTCCGGGGCGTTTGACAGTCTGCCCGGCAGCAGGAAGCAGCTGATGATGATCTATGCCCAGGTGCTGGAGGAGTCCGCGCAGCAGAAGAAAAATGCGGTGACGGGACAGATGACTCTCTTTGATCTGGCGGATGACGACTGGAAGGAGGAATTCGAATACCGGCTTCCGGATGTCGGAGAGGATGATAAGGAGCAGCTGCTGTCCATGGAGAAGGAGGTTCTGGGCATCTATATCAGCGGGCATCCGCTTGAGAACTGCGAGCAGCTCTTAAAGAAGAACGCGACGGCTTCAACGCTGGATTTCCTCGCGGATGAAGAGACGGGGAAGACGCGCGTGCAGGACGGCAGCCTGGTGACAATCGGAGGGATGATTACAGGGAAGAAGCAGATGCTGACGCGTTCGGGAAGCCGCATGGCTTATCTGACGGTTGAGGACATGGCGGGAGCTGTGGAGGTGATTGTATTTCCAAGGGACTATGAGAAATACAAGGATGAGCTGTTCGAGGACAGCAAGGTTCTGATCCGGGGAAAAGTGGACGCGCAGGAGGAGAAGGATGCCAGGCTGATCTGCCAGGAGGTGATTCCCTTCGAGAAGATTGGCGTGGAGGTCTGGTTGAAATACCGGAATAAGGAGGAATTCCTCCGGAATGAGCGGGAGCTGTATGCGCTGCTGGAGGCATATGACGGTAGCGATACGGTAGTGATCTACTGTGAGAGCGAGAAGGCCGTCAAGCGTCTGCCGAAGAGCCGGGGCGTTCGTGCGGACAGTATGCTTCTTGGGCAGCTTAGGCAGCTCTATTCGGATGAGAATGTGAAGGTTGTTTCAAAGAAGTATTGAAAAAGCTGCGAAGATCGTTTAGAATGAAAATGGGTAAAGTGGGACTAAATCTAGTGGAGGTATAAGAATATGGCGAAATCTGTAAAACCGAAGGAAGCAACAAAGGAGATCAAGACAATCGGCGTACTTTCGAGCGGCGGTGACGCGCCGGGAATGAACGCAGCGATTCGTGGGGTTGTCAGAACGGCGATTGCCAGCGGGTTGAAGGTGAAAGGTATCAGAAGGGGCTATACGGGTCTTTTGGAGTCTGATTTTGTGGATATGGACGCGAAGAGTGTCTCCGATATCATCCAGAAGGGCGGTACAATTCTGTATACGGCCCGCTGCCCCGAATTCTATACGCAGGAAGGCCAGGATAAGGGCGCGTACATCTGTAAGAAGCACGGAATCGACGGGATTGTGGTGATCGGAGGCGACGGTTCCTTCAAGGGAGCGAGGGCGCTTGCGGAGCGCGGAGTCAACGCGATCGGCGTACCCGGTACCATTGATTTGGATATTGCCTGTACCGAGTATACGATCGGATTTGATACCGCGGTGAATACGGCAATGGAGGCGATTGATAAGGTGCGTGATACCTCGACCTCTCATGAGCGCTGCAGTATTATCGAGGTAATGGGAAGGCATGCCGGATATATCGCGTTATGGTGCGGAATTGCCAACGGCGCCGAGGATGTTCTGATTACAGAGCGCTACGATCATGATGAGCAGAGAATTATCAACAGCATCATTGAGAAGAGAAAGATCGGGAAGAAGCATTACATTATTGTGAACGCGGAAGGTGTCGGAGATTCCGAGGGCATGGCCAAGAGAATTGAGGCGGCGACCGGAATGGAGACCAGAGCAACGATTATCGGACATATTCAGAGAGGCGGAAGTCCGACCTGTAAGGACAGGGTGTATGCCTCGGCGATGGGCTCGCTGGCGGTTGATTTGCTGGCACAGGGCTATTCGAACCGTGTTGTGGCTTATAAGAACGGAGAGTTCACCCATTTTGATATCGAAGAGGCTCTGAATATGAAGAAGGATATCAGCGAATTCTTATTTGATATGCAGAAGAAGTTATCCAGATAAGCTTCGAGACTTCAGACAGGATTACAGGGGAGCTTTGTCCGGCGGCAGGGAAGGATGCCGCCGCCGGGCGGGGCTCCTTGTTGCACAGGGGAGTGTGCCGCTATGAGCGGCCCGGAGTATCACGGGGGTCATTTTACAACGGGAGGTAACAGGTATGGATATGTTTCAGGAACTGAAGAAGAGATCGTGGAAGAAGTCGATTCTTGGAACTGTGATTGTACTGGCAATCGCCGTCGTGCTGTGGCTGAACAGTCTTGACGGAGTAATTGATCTGATTAGGGGACCGCAGACGTTAGAAGAGATTGAGGTTGAGGATATCCGCAGCCAGTATGTGGAGACGGATATTTATTTTGTGATGGACTGCTTTGCGGAATATGTGACAACGAACAGCCGGACAAATGTCGAGAGAACACAGTGGCTGTATTATATTATCCCGGTCGGGGACGCGGAGTATATGGCTGTCCGTGTTAATGCGGAGGTCGGTGATATTTTGGATGATATCTGCGACGAGACCTGGAATTATCTGAGCGGGTATGCGGATATGCCCTATACCACATACCATATGACCGGCAAGATTACGAGAATGTCGGATGAGGAGCTTACATATTATTATGACTGGTTCGAGGAAGCCGGCTTTACTCAGTCCGAGATTGATGCTTATGTGCTTCCCTTTATGATTCAGAATAATATGGTCGGCGGCGCCGTCTTCTCGGCGGGCGTGCCGGAGGCGATTGTGCCGTTCGCGATCGTGGGTCTTGTGTTCTTTTTGTGGGGCGTTCTCCGGATCGTGAAGGCGGCTTCGGGCGGCTATCAGAAGAATATTAAGAGCTTTATCCTGAAGAATCCGGGAATCAGCGGGGATATGGTCTCTGCGGATTACGCAGCTGCCGCGGATTTCGGAGGCATGAAGATCGGCCGGCTCTTTACCGTTTTCAACAGAGGGACGAAGTCTTATATTCTGAAGAATGACGAGATTGCATGGGCTTACCTGCAGCGTACCACCCACAGGCGCAACGGGGTTCATACCGGGACGACGTATGCGGTGGTGCTTCGGACCATGGATAAGAAAATGCACACAATCGGGCTTGGCAATGAGGATCTGGTCATGAGGGCCCTGGAGCGGTATGCGTCCGTGGCGCCGGGGATCGTGCTCGGATATTCCGAGGATCGCAAGAAGGCGTATAATGCAGATGTTGCATCGTTTGTGCGCAGAGAGCAGGAGTTAAGAGCGGCGGCGGAGGCCGAAGCGCGTGCGGCAAGAGCCGTGGCAGAGGCCGAGGAAGAGGCGCGCGCAAAGAGGGAAGCCGAAGCATATGCCGCAGCACCGGCAGAAAGCGAGGCTGCCGCATCACAGGAGACTCCGGATTCGTCTGGGAAAGACGAAGTCTGACAGGACTATGAGCCGTGACATAGGGTAAGGCAAGACAGCATACATGGGAGGCGGATTATGCTGACATGTATGCTGTTTTCCTACCATGAAGAAAGGATAGAAAGAATGGATATTATAAAGCAGCTGAAAGAGGAACTTGGGATTCGTTACGAACAGGCAGAAGCTGCGGTGAAGCTGATTGATGAAGGGAATACTATTCCGTTCATTGCAAGGTACCGCAAGGAGGCGACAGGCTCGTTGAACGATGAGGTGCTCCGCAATCTCAATGAGCGCCTGACCTATCTGCGCAATCTCGAAGAGCGCAAGAATCAGGTTATTGCAGGCATTGAAGAGCAGGGAAAGCTGACAGATGAGCTTCGGAAGGCGATTCTTGCGGCGAAGACGCTGGTCGTTGTTGAGGATCTTTACCGTCCGTACCGCCCGAAGAGAAGGACGAGGGCGACGATTGCGAAGGATAAGGGGCTGGAACCGTTAGCCCGGCTGATTCTTGCCCAGGAGTTGACTGTTCCGGTGGAAGAGGCTGCGAAGGAATATGTATCGGAAGAGAAGGGAGTGTCAACCAAGGAGGAGGCGGTGGCCGGAGCGCTTGACATCATTGCCGAGGAGATTTCCGATACGGCAGAATACCGCATGGAGATCCGCAGGCTTACCTTCCGGGAGGGACGGATCACATCGGAGGCCAAGGATGAGAAGCAGCAGTCCGTATACGAGACCTATTATCATTTCTCGGAGAAAGTCGCTGCGATTGCGGGACACAGGATCCTTGCCCTGGATCGGGGGGAGAAGGAGAAGATCCTCACGGTCCGGATCGAAGCGCCGGAGGATAAGATTCGCGCTTATCTGAAGAAGCGGGTGATCAAACGGGATCATTCCGATACGGGCGAGCTGCTTGCAAGGACGGCGGATGACGCGTATGATCGTCTGATTGCGCCTGCGATTGAACGGGAGATTCGCAGCGAACTCACGGAGACGGCTCAGGACGGCGCGATTCATGTCTTCGGCAGGAATCTGACTCAGCTTCTCATGCAGCCGCCGATTGCCGGACAGGTGGTATTAGGATGGGATCCGGCCTTCCGTACGGGCTGCAAGCTGGCCGTCGTGGACAGTACCGGCAAGGTGCTGGATACCGTAGTCATCTATCCGACCGCGCCGCAGTTCAAAGTAGAAGAATCGAAGCGGATTCTCAAGAGTCTGATTAAGAAATATCATATTACCCTGATTTCTCTTGGGAACGGAACGGCATCGCGGGAGTCGGAGCAGGTGATTGTGGAGCTTCTCAAGGAGATCGATGAGAAGGTACAGTATGTGATTGTAAATGAAGCCGGCGCATCCGTATATTCCGCAAGCAAGCTTGCGACCGAGGAATTTCCGAACTTCGACGTGGGACAGAGGAGCGCGGCGTCCATTGCAAGGCGCCTGCAGGATCCGCTTGCGGAGCTGGTCAAGATTGATCCGAAATCCATCGGCGTCGGGCAGTATCAGCATGACTGTAATCAGAAGAAGCTCGACGAGACGCTGAGCGGCGTGGTGGAGGATTGTGTGAACCGGGTCGGCGTGGACCTGAATACCGCATCCGCGTCCCTGCTTGAATATGTGTCCGGAATCAGCAAAACGGTTGCCAGGAATATTGTCGCGTACCGGGAGGAGCACGGGCGTTTCACAAACCGTTTCCAGCTGCTTGCGGTGTCGAAGCTCGGGCCGAAGGCGTTCGAACAGTGCGCCGGGTTCCTGCGGATCACGGACGGAGAGAATCCGCTCGATGCCACCAGCGTTCACCCTGAGACCTACCCGGCGGCTGAGAAGCTGCTCGCGAAGCTTGGATTTACTCCGGCGGACATCAGGAAGGTGCAGGCATCACAGGCGGAGCCAAAGAAACGGTCCGGACAGATGTCCGGCCGGAAGGACGCGGGGAATCTGTCCGCATTAGAGCGCATGATTCCGGATAAGAAAAAGATGGCAGCGGAGCTTGGAATCGGTGAAATTACGCTCACGGATATGATGAAGGAGCTCGGAAAGCCCGGCAGGGATCCCAGGGAGGAGATGCCAAAACCGATTCTGCGTACCGACGTGCTGGAAATGAAGGATCTGAAGGAGGGTATGATTTTAAAGGGAACCGTCCGCAATGTCATTGATTTTGGCGCATTTGTTGATATCGGAGTGCATCAGGACGGGCTGGTTCATATCTCACAGCTTTCCGCGAAGAAATTTGTCAGGCATCCGCTGGATGTGGTAAGCGTCGGGGATATTGTGGAAGTGAAGGTCATGAGCGTGGATCCCGTAAAGAAGAGGATTCAGCTGACCATGATTTTGTAATGCCGGAGAGGAGGACTCCTATGATCATAGAAACATTCAGCCGGGAAGAGACGGCTGCGCTTGGCAGACAGCTTGGGGAGCAGGCGGAGGCAGGCGGCGTGTACTGCCTGATTGGGGATCTCGGGACCGGGAAGACCGTATTCACCCAGGGCTTCGCGGCGGGGCTTGGAGTGGAGGGGCCGGTGAACAGTCCGACCTTCACCATTGTGCAGGAATATATGGGAAGCCGGATGCCGCTGTATCATTTTGACGTGTACCGCCTGGAGGAACCGGAAGAGATGGATGAGATCGGATTTGACGAGTATCTCTTCGGCGAGGGGGTCTGTCTGATTGAGTGGGCGGAACGGATCCGGGAGATTCTTCCGGAGCGCAGAACCGAGATCCGGATCGAGAAGGATCCGGAGAAGGGCTTTGATTACCGGAGAATCCGGATTGATGAATTTGAATGAACAGGATGAAGAGGTGGTGCAATGAAATTACTGGCAATAGACAGTTCGGGACTGGTTGCCTCGGCGGCCATTCTGACAGAGGAGAATCTGGTTGCCGAATATACGGTGAATTATAAGAAGACACATTCCCAGACTCTGATGGGAATGATTGATGCGATTGTAACAATGACAGAGTTGGATCTGAAGGAAATCGACGCGATTGCGATCGCGGCGGGGCCGGGATCCTTTACCGGACTGCGGATTGGCTCCGCGACGGCAAAGGGGCTGGGACTGGCGCTTGAAAAGCCGATTATCGCTGTTCCCACCGTAGAGGCGCTTGCGTATAATCTGTATGGAACCGACCGTCTGATCTGCCCGATGATGGACGCGAGAAGAGGACAGGTCTACACCGGGCTGTACCGGTTTCAGGGAAGCGAGATGCTGACTGTCAGCGCGCAAAAAGCGGTGTCCGCGGAGAGTATCATTGATGAGATCAATCAGATCGGGGGGCCCGTTATCTATCTTGGGGACGGAGTTCCGGTCTTTCGAGGCCTGATTGAGGAACGGACCGCAGGGGAGTATTCTTTCGCGCCGCCCCATGTATCCAGGCAGAGAGCAGGCGCGGTCGGCGCCCTGGGAATCCAATACTGGAAGCAGGGCAGGATTCAGACCGCGGACGAGCATGTGCCCGATTATCTCCGGTTATCGCAGGCAGAACGGGAGCTGCTTGAGAAGCAGAGGGCAGCGGAGGGAAAGGCATGAGGACGATTAGACGGATGAAGCCGGAGGATCTGATCCAGGTGTGCGCGATCGAAGAGGCGATCTTTACGGAGCCCTGGAGTCAGGATTCTTTTGAACGTGCCCTGGTGCGGGAGCAGAATCTCTATCTGGTCTGCGAATGCGGAACAAAAATCGAGGGCTACTGCGGCCTGTGGGGCGTGGCAGGGGAAGGGCAGATTACGAATGTGGCCGTGAAGGAATCCGCAAGGCGGCAGGGGATCGGCCGGCTGATGCTCCTGGCCCTGCTGGAGGAAGGAAGGAAAGCGGGGCTTACGGCATATACGCTGGAGGTCCGGGTCTCGAACGAGGCGGCGATCCGGCTGTATCACAGCCTGGGATTCCGGGACTCCGGGATACGGCCGGACTTTTATGAGCTGCCGAGAGAAGACGCGCTGATTATGTGGCGCATGGAACAGGACGAAGCAGGCGACCAGCAATTCCCACTGTAAAATTGTCGAAGCAGCACGTATAATGGAGCTATCAAATGCTGTGCAGGAGGAATCGAGTGTGGAAAAGAAGATGCTGCGGGTTGTCTGCAATGTGTGTGGAAGAGAATTAAAGACGGAGAACGGCCTCTTAGTGGAGGATGCGTTCGAGGCCGCCAAGGAATGGGGATATTTTTCTAAGAAGGATCTGGAACTTCATAAGTTTACGATTTGCGAAGCCTGCTATGACAGGCTGATAGAAACATTTCTGATTCCTGTGGAAAGGCAGGTAAAGAAAG
>CALWGS010000243.1 GCA_944380155.1 uncultured Lachnospiraceae bacterium | reverse complement strand
CTGTCGGCACAGGCAAGGGCATTTATGGTAATCATGCCGAGTGAGGGCATACAATCTATCAGGATATAATCGTAACTCTCCCTGACTATCTCTATGTATGACCTCAGTATCGTTTCCCGGCTCATGACATTCACAAGGGAAACCTCCAGACCGGATAATTCGATATTCCCCGGCATAAGGTCTATCCCTTCCTCATGGTGCAGGATACCTTCTGTCGGCTCTATTTCCTCGTCATTGATTAAATCCCCCATAATGGTTGCAAGCGTGACTTCCAAAGTATCCGGCTCTGTATAGCCAAGACTTGCAGTAAGGCTTCCCTGTGCGTCTGCATCTATCAGCAGCACTTTTTTACCCTGTTTTGCCAGTCCGATTCCTAAATTGCTTGTTGTGGTGGTCTTGCCCACTCCGCCTTTCTGGTTTGCGATTGCGATTATTTTACACATGATTCTATTCTCCTTTGCTTTCTACTGGTTTTCTTTTACGTTGCTTTTCCTGACTTCCACATAAGTCCGGTAATATTTCTTTGTCCCTTTGTTTGGGAACATATCGGAAAATTCCGTCACTTCAATTTTCGGGTTCCTCTGTAAAATCTTCCCGAACCACTTAATATCGTTCTTCGTTCCCATAAGCCTAACCTTTAACATCAGTCCTGTCCTCCGAACATGGCGTACAGATCGTGGTTATATGTTGCATACTCCGGATACCGTATCTGTACCGCCTGCCAAAAATAGGGCGCATAGGCACAGCAGAACAGTTCTTCCACTGTGTACCGTCTGCACTCGTCCACCTGTTCCTCCGCATCATCATAGTCAAAGACGCTCGGCGTACCGTTGCAGTAAAGGTTAAACGCCATCCTGACCACTCTCACGCTCCCGCTGGTCTGCCAGCCTTCATGCAGGCACTCCGTTTTTACATTGCCTGTCTTAAAATCATAAATACTTTTGATATTTCTTCTTGTGTCATCACTGATACCAAGACAATAGACAAGTGCTTTGTGGTATACGTCCTGATACCTGACCTCTTTTAATTTTTCGTAGTAGAATTTTTCATGTGCATCGCTGATAAAAATAATCGCTTTCTCTGCTCCTAACGCTGTACTACCCATGTTCATTTCCTCCATTTCTTATTTTGTTTTTGACCATAACAAAAGGACACTTCCCTAAAATTTTCTTTTAGAAAAATGTCCTTATCGTACAAAATATTGAATTGGATTTATGAGTACAACTATTCATTAACGCTCATTATTCTTTGTTATGCGTTGTAAAATTGTTGTAAATTTGTTGTAGTTTACAAGTTCAAGTACCGCAAACCCTTGATTTTACTGGTTTTCTTTGCCAAGCGTTTTCATTGTGGGGAAGAGCAGTACATCCCGGATCGCAGCCGAATCCGTCAGCAACATGACCATTCTGTCGATCCCGATTCCGATTCCTCCTGTCGGCGGCATTCCGTATGCCAGCGCATTAAGGAAGTCCTCATCCATCGAGTTCGCCTCTTCGTCTCCGGCCGCCTTCAGGGCCTCCTGAGCGATGAAACGCTCTCTCTGATCAATCGGATCATTCAGCTCGGAATACGCGTTCGCCATCTCTCTCTGCGTAATAAACAGCTCGAATCTCTCCACATAGTCCGGATTCGACGGCTTGCGCTTGGTCAGCGGGGAAATCTCCACCGGATGATCCAGCACGAAGGTCGGCTGAATCAGGTGCTCCTCCACATACTTCTCGAAGAACAGATTCAGAATGTCTCCCTTCTTATGCCGCTCTTCATACGCAATCTGGTGCTCCTTCGCAAGCGCCTTTGCCTCTTCCTCGGTCTTCACCTCATTGAAGTCAATTCCGGTATACTTCTTCACGGCATCCAGCATCGTGATCCGCTCAAACGGCTTGGACAAATCAATCTCCACATCGCCGTAATGAATCAGAGTCGTGCCAAGAACCTTCTCGGCTACGGTTCTGTATAAGGATTCCGTCAGCTCCATCATGCCCTCGTAATCGGTATAGGCCTGATACAGCTCAAGCAGCGTGAACTCCGGATTATGACGAACGGAAAGCCCCTCGTTGCGGAATACGCGTCCAATCTCATAGACCCTCTCAAGGCCTCCGACAATCAGTCTCTTCAGATACAGTTCGAGAGAGATTCGCAGGAAAATATCCTGATCCAGCGCATTGTGATGCGTAATGAACGGCCTGGCCGCCGCCCCTCCCGCATTGGGAACCAGAACAGGAGTCTCCACCTCAATGAAATCCCTGCCGTCAAGGAAATTGCGGATCTCACGGATGATCAGAGAACGCTTAATGAAAGTCTCCCGTACCTCCGGATTGATCATGAGATCCACATACCTCTGACGATAGCGCATATCCGTATCCTTCAGTCCGTGATACTTCTCCGGAAGCACCTGGAGGCACTTCGACAGAAGAACCACCTCGCCTGCCTTCACGGAAATCTCTCCCGTCTTCGTCTTAAATACTTCTCCTGCCACTCCGATAATATCACCGACATCCAGCTTCTTAAAGTCTGCGTAAGCCTCTTCCCCGATCTCGTCCTTCCTGACATAGCACTGGATATTGCCAAGCTTATCCTGCACATTAATAAAAGAAGCCTTGCCCATCACGCGCTTGGACATCATACGGCCCGCGATGGAGACCCGGCTGCCTTCGAGCGCTTCGAACTGATCCTTAATATCCGCAGTATGATGAGTGACATCATACTTCATGATCTGGAACGGATCCTTTCCCGCCTCCTTGAGCGCCGCCAGCTTCTCTCTCTTCACGCGGATCAGCTCATGAATCTCCTCCTGCGTCTGCTCCGCAGCCTGTTCCGCCCCTGCATTCTGCCTCTTTTCTTCTGACACGTTATCTTCCTCCTAATTCGATCTGTCGATCCCCAGAATCTTGTACTGAATCACTCCGGAATGCGTCTCCACATCAACCACGTCTCCAACCTTGGCGCCGATTAAAGCCTTTCCGACGGGGGATTCATTCGATATCTTGCCCTTCAGACTGTTCGCCTCCGTGGAGCCTACGATCTTATACTCCATGATATCCTCCGGATATTCCATATCCATAATCTTTACTTTACAGCCGATATTAATGACGGAGGTGTCCGCTTCATCCTCAACGACCACCTCCGCGTTCTTTAAGATCTTATCGATCTCCTCAATTCTCGCCTCGATATCACGCTGCTCATCCTTCGCCGCGTCATACTCCGCGTTCTCCGATAAATCTCCCTGCTCTCTGGCCTCTTTTATCTTCTGCGCAACCGCTTTTCTTCTGTTCAGTTTCAAATCCTGCAGTTCCTCCTCCAGCTGGCGAAGTCCCGCATAGGTCAAGATATTTTTCTTTTCTGCTGCCATATCAATACCCTTCCTCCATTGATAACATTTGATTCACAGTATTATATCCTATGAACCCCGGCTTGTCAACAAGACGCAGACCCGTTTGTGCCTGAATCTTCCATAAAAAATCCTCCTCGCGGTCGATTTCACATTTTTTTTGCATTTCCATTCAAATAAGCTCTTTAC
>CALWGS010000242.1 GCA_944380155.1 uncultured Lachnospiraceae bacterium | reverse complement strand
GCAGCGATCGGGAATATCGAACGCTTCGCCTTCTATGAGGAAGCGAAGAAGGTATACGCGATCATTGCGACCGGCGAGACGGCGTTATATGCAAATATTATGCTGCAGAAGGGCGTAGTGACGGATTAAGGGGCCCGCAGGGGTTCAGATGGGAGTCGTAAGGCTGCCGGGAAGATCCCGGGGCGGCATAAAGGACAAAAGGAGCAGGCAATGCCCGGATGCGGATTCCGGGCACAGACCTGCTCTTTGTGTCCTCTGTATTGGTAAAGGAAAGCGATAGGAACTGTGACGGAATTATTAGTAAAGTGTTTTGTAAAAAATAAAGACGATGTAACGAATCCGTCCGTCCGCACCGCATATGGAATCCTGGCGAGTGTGGTCGGAATTGTCTGCAATGTGCTGTTGTTTGCGGTAAAGCTTGGAATCGGGCTGTTTATTCACAGTATCTCCGTTATGGCGGATGCGTTTAATAATCTTTCGGATGCGGCTTCCTCCGTGATCAGCTTCTTTGGCGTGAAGCTTGCGAATCAGCCTGCGGACAGGGAGCATCCGTTCGGCCACGGAAGGATGGAGTATGTCTCCGCACTTGCGGTGGCGTTCTTAATCCTCCAGGTGGGATTCTCCTGCTTTCGGAGTTCATTTTCGAAGCTTCTGAATCCGGAGGAGGTCACGTTCAGCGCGTTGTCCGTGGGGATTCTCTGCCTGTCCATGGGAGTGAAGCTCTGGCTGTCTTTCTTTAACCGTAAGCTGGGGAACCGGATTCAATCTTCGGTAATGAAAGCGTCCGCGGCTGACGCGAGGGGGGATGTGCTGATTACGGGCGCTACGGTTCTCTCGATTCTAATCGGTAAGGCTACCGGGCTTAAGACAGACGGTTTCATGGGATTGATTGTGTCGGCTGTTGTGCTGATTGCGGGAATCAAGATCGCAAAGGACACCTTAGAGCCGCTCCTTGGCGCGGCGGCAAGCAGGGAGGAGTATGAGAAGATTACCAGGAAGGTTCAGAGCTATCCGGGGATCGTAGGCTCCCATGATTTGATTGTTCATAATTACGGGCCGTCCAGGACCATGGCGACGATACACGCGGAGGTGCCGAACGATATTGAACTGGAGAAGGCCCATGAGATCATTGATAAGATTGAGAGAGATGTGCTCCGGGAGATGGGGATTTTTCTTGTCATCCATATGGATCCGGTAGAGGTCAATGATCAGAAGGTCGTGGAGAGGAAGAAGGCTGTGAATGAGCTGGTAAAGAAGATCGAGCCGAAGGCCTCAATCCACGATTTCCGGATTGTGAATGGAGAACAGCAGATTAATCTGATTTTCGATCTGGTGGTTCCCAGAACCTACGGAAGAGAGAAGGAGAATGAACTGCTGCTTCAGGTCATTGAGGCAGTGAGAAAGCTGGACTCAAGGTATCAGTGCGTGATTACGCTTGAGACCAGTTACATCGAGGAGGAAGCATAATGGTAATTGATTTTCATACGCATACCTTCCCGGACGCGATGGCAGCAAGGACCATAGCGGGACTTGAGAAGGCGGGCGGGATTCAGGCGCATACGGACGGTACGCGAAGCGGCTTACAGGAATCCATGCGCCGGGCGGGAATCGACTGGTCGGTTGTCCTGCCGGTTGTAACGAAGCCGCACCAGTTTCATACGATTAATACGGTTGCGGCTGAGATAACGGGGAAGGACGGGATCCTTTCGTTCGGAGGAATTCATCCGGATACCGAGGACTATAAGGGGGAGCTCAAGACCATTCAAAGCCTCGGACTGAAGGGAATTAAGCTGCATCCGGATTATCAGAAGACCTTCATTGATGATCGGAAGTATCTGAGGATCATTGATTATGCGGCGGAGCTGTCACTGGTTACGGTGATTCACGCGGGGATTGATATCGGGCTGCCCTCTCCTGTACACTGCCCGCCGGACAGGGCGGCAAGGATGCTTGCAAGTCTTGACGCGGAGCATGCTGCGATTGTATTGGCGCATACGGGCGGTTATGATCAGTGGGATGAGGCAGAAGAGTACCTGGTGGGAAAGCCGGTCTATCTGGATATCAGTTATTCCCTGCACCGGATTCCGCAGGAGCAGTTCATCCGGATCGTAAGGGACCACGGGGCGGATCGGATGCTGTTCGCGACCGACTCTCCGTGGGGCGGACAGAAGGAGACGCTTGAGAGGTTCCAAGGCCTTCCTCTGAATCAGGAGGAGAAAGACCGGATTCTGTATCAGAATGCGCAGAAGCTGCTGAGAATGGAAGAAGAGGGCTGAAATTCCGATGAAAAATTTTTTAAAAAAATTGAAAAAAGT
Source organism: uncultured Lachnospiraceae bacterium (assembly GCA_944380155.1). Taxonomy (GTDB): domain Bacteria; phylum Bacillota; class Clostridia; order Lachnospirales; family Lachnospiraceae; genus Caccomorpha. The sequence continues at coordinate 4,894 of CALWGS010000242.1, read as the reverse complement.
ACTTGCATTCTGTGATGGAATCGGTTATAATATCATTCGTGGTTGAGAGAACGGGACAAGCAAGACCACGAATGATAAGATTGGGCTATCGCCAAACGGTAAGGCACTGGATTCTGATTCCAGCATCTCAAGGTTCGAATCCTTGTAGCCCAGCTGAGAGCACTGCAGATTGCAGTGCTTTTTTTGTGTGGCAAGAAGAGAATGGGGAAGGACGGCTCCTTCCCCTAAGCTGCAGTTCCTCCTGTTTCAGGTTCCCTTCGTTCCAGGCTGTTTTGCGTGACAGATCCTGCGGCTAAGTCCTGGCTTATGCGAGAATCAGCTCTATTACCGGTACCAGGGTATGCGGTTTAACCGGCGGAAGATGCAGGACGACATCGTCCGGGGTTCCTTCTGTCTTTCCCGCGTTATCCCGGTTAATGGTTCCTTCGGTAAAGAGTACCTCGCTTGCGTCATGCAGGAACTGAGCATAGCGGATTTTACCGCCCAGTCCCTTCAGAGTCAGGCTTCCGAACGGATAGGCAAAGAGATGAACATACAGCCGTTTCCCATCCGTGCTCTGTGTCAGGCGGCAGTCCGCGGGTGCGGTAAATTCCGGTTCCGCCATTGTGCAGCCGTATATGGAGCGGCTGTTGTACTTCATCCAGTCCGCATACACAGCCAGAGCCTCCTCGGCCCGGTAGTCGAAGTATCCGCGTGCCGTAGGTCCGACATTCATCAGAAGATTGCCGCCGAGCGCGACTGTGTTGACCAGCATGCGAATCAGCATCCCAGGCGATTTCCAGGTTGTCTCGTCGCGGTAATAGCCCCAGGAGCCGGAAAAGGTCTGGCAGGCTTCCCAGGTGACCAGCTCGCCGGTCTCGGGATGACGCTGCCATTCCTGTGGCTGGTACTGTTCAGGAGTCCACAGATCCTGCTCAATCTCGGTTCGGTTATCAATGATAATGTCCGGCTGAATGGAACGGGCCAGCGCAATCAGTTCTTCCGCTTCCCAGTCTTCTTTTCCTTTTCCCTTCTGCCAGGACTTGTCCCCGGTTCCGCGGGAGGCAGAGTAGGAGAAGTCGAACCAGAGAATATCAATCTTGCCGTAGTTCGTTAACAGCTCGCGCACCTGATTCCTCATATATTCCGCGTATTTGTGCATATCGCGGCCCTGATTCTGCTCAAAGGCATCGGGATCGTTGCGGCGGGGGTGGAGCGGGTCAATGGGGAAATCCGGATGGTGCCAGTCGATCAGCGAATAGTAGAAGCCGATATGAAGCCCCTCCGCGCGGAAGGCATCCACGTATTCGCGGATCAGATCTCTTCCTGCGGGGGTATTCGTGCATTTGTAATCCGTATACTGGCTGTCGAACATACAGAAGCCTTCGTGATGCTTGGTGGTCATGACCGCGTATTTCATGCCCGCAGCCTTCGCCTGGCGTGCCCATTCCCTGGCGTCATATAAGTCGGGGTTGAAGTTCTCGAAATACAGCTGGTAATGTTCCTCCGGAGTGCATTCATAGTTTTTCACCCATTCGTGGCGCGCCGCCATGGAATATAATCCCCAGTGGATGAACATGCCGAACCGGTCATGGGTGAACCAGGCGGTATCTCCCGGGGTCTTTCTCGTAACGTAGCTTGACATGATGTCCCTCCTTAGAAAAAGCCCCGTAAGGCTGCCGAATGTCGGTATTCCCTTACGGGGCTTGTCTGTTATCTGAATTCAGAAGCACTTAGGTTCCGAATCCGAATCTTCTTTGTATTATTCCTCGGCTGCCATCTTGGCAAGTCTCTCGTACTTCGCCGCAGCATCCTTTGCAGCCTTATCGAACAGAGCCTTTGCTCTCTCCGGATTGGTTCTGGAAAGTCTGTTGTAACGAACCTCGCTCTGGATGAATTCCTGGTAATCCGCTGTCGGAGCCTTGGAATCCAGCTGGAACGGATTCTTGCCCTCCTCGGCACGTCTCGGATCGTAGCGGAAGGTATGCCAGTATCCGGCCTGTACCGCACGCTTCTCCTCGGTCTGAGCGCTCTTCATGCCGCCCTTGATACCGTGGTTGATACAAGGAGCATATCCGATGACCAGAGACGGACCCGGATAGCTCTCGGCCTCTACCAGGGCCTTGATGCACTGATTATAGTCGGCGCCCATTGCGATCTGAGCGACATAGACATAACCGTAGCTCATGGCGATTGCGGCAAGATCCTTCTTCTTGGTCTCCTTGCCCGCCGCTGCGAACTGAGCGATTGCACCGGTAGGAGTTGCCTTGGAGGACTGTCCGCCCGTATTCGAATAGACCTCCGTATCGAATACGAATACGTTCACATCCTGTCCGGAAGCAAGGACATGATCCACGCCGCCGAAGCCGATATCATAAGCCCATCCGTCACCGCCGAAGATCCACTGGGACTTCTTGGCGAGGAATTCTTTATTCTTAAGGATATTCTCCTTATCTTCATTCACGCAGTCGCATGCCTCAAGCAGAGCGATCAGCTTCTTTGCTGCCGGTCCGTTCTCGGTGGAGGAAGCCTTCGTTGCAAGGAATTCCTCGCAGGCTGCCTTCATTTCGGCATTCTCGGTAGAAGCAGCAATATTCTCTACGGAGGTAATCAGACGGTTGCGCAGAGTCTTCGCCGCTAACTGCATACCGAAGCCGAACTCGGCGTTATCCTCGAATAAGGAGTTCGCCCAGGCAGGACCGTGTCCGTCCTTGTTCACCGTGTAAGGCGAGGAAGGAGAGGAACCGCCCCAGATGGAGGAGCATCCGGTTGCATTCGCGATGTACATTCTGTCGCCAAAGAGCTGGGTGATTAACTTCGCGTAAGGAGTCTCACCGCAGCCTGCGCAGGCGCCGGAGAACTCAAGCAGAGGCTGCTTGAACTGGCTTCCCTTCACGGTTGTCTCCTTGAACTTCTCGGATACTGCCGCAGGAGTATCATGCTGTACGCCGTAGTCAAATGCCTTCTGAGCATCCAGCTGGGATTCGAAGCTCTGCATGGTAAGAGCCTTCTCGCCCTTCTTGCCGGGACATACATTCGCGCAGGAGCCGCAGCCGAGGCAGTCAAGCACGGATACGGTAACCGCGAACTGATATCCGGGTACACCGGTCAGAGGCAGAGTCCTGCCGGGTACATCCGCTGCTTCTGCATCGCTTACCGCAACAGGACGGATGCAGGCATGAGGACATACATAGGAGCAGAAGTTACACTGGATACAGTTATCGGGATTCCATGACGGAACATCGATCGCCACGCCGCGCTTCTCGAAAGCGGAGGAGCCTAACGGAACGGTACCGTCCACATAATCCGAGAACGCGGATACGGGAAGGCTGTTGCCGTTCTGAGCGTTGATGGCGTTCTGAACCGTGTTGACATACTTCACAACATCCGGTCTGCCGCCCGCAACATCCGCAGCGAGAACCTCATCCTGTGCATTCGCCCATTCCGCGGGGATCGGGATTTCCTTAACGCCCTCAACGCCGCGGTCAATTGCCATATGATTCATCTTAACAACGTCGTCACCCTTCTTGGAGTAAGAAGCGGTAGCGGCATCCTTCATATACTTCACGGCATCCTCAATCGGGATGATGTCCGCGAGCTTAAAGAAGGCAGCCTGTAAAATCGTGTTGATACGTCCGCCGAGGCCGACTTCCTTGCCGATATCAATACCGTCGATGGTATAGAACTTGATATTGTGCTCGGCCATATATCTCTTAACCTGTCCGGGAAGATGCTTCTCAAGCTCCTCCATATTCCAGCTGCAGTTCAGAAGGAAGCTTCCGCCGTCCTTCAGATCCTGTACCATGTTGTACTTCCTGATATAAGCAGGAGTATGGCAGGCAACGAAATCCGCTTTGTTGATTAAGTATGTAGCCTTAATCGGGTCCTTGCCAAAGCGAAGGTGGGAGATGGTTACGCCGCCGGACTTCTTGGAGTCATAATCAAAGTATGCCTGTGCATACATATCCGTATGATCGCCGATGATCTTGATGGAGTTCTTGTTCGCGCCTACGGTACCGTCCGCGCCCAGACCCCAGAACTTACAGCTCTTCGTGCTCGCAGGGGTGGTATCCGGATTCGGGCCGGTCGTCAGGGAGAGATCGGTGACATCGTCTACGATACCGATGGTGAACACCTTCTTGCTCTCGTTCTCATACACAGCGATAATCTGAGCAGGCGTCGTATCCTTGGAGCCCAGACCGTAGCGTCCGGAGAATACCGGAACATCCGAGAACTGAGAATCCTTCAGGGCAGCGACAACATCCAGATACAGAGGCTCGCCGAGAGCGCCGGGCTCCTTGGTTCTGTCCAGCACGCTGATCTTCTTAACCGTGGCAGGAATTGCCTCGATCAGATGCTTCGCGCTGAACGGCCTGTACAGACGAACCTTAACAAGTCCGACCTTCGCGCCGGCTGCGTTCATGTAGTCGATGGTCTCTTCAATGGTCTCGCATACGGAACCCATGGCTATGATGATCTGCTCCGCATCCTCGGCTCCGTAGTAGTTGAATAACTTATAATCGGTGCCGATCTTTGCGTTCACCTTATCCATGTAGCTCTGAGCCAGCTCGGGAACCGCATTGTAATAAGGATTGCAGGCCTCTCTTGCCTGGAAGAACACATCCGGGTTCTGCGCGGTACCGCGAAGAACAGGATGCTCCGGATTCAGGGCTCTCTTGCGGAACGCCTCTACCGCTTCCATGTTGCACATATCCTTCAGATCATCATAATCCCAGATCTCAATCTTCTGAATCTCGTGGGAGGTACGGAACCCGTCGAAGAAATGCAGGAAGGGTACGCGGCCTTCGATTGCGGTCAGGTGAGCAACGGCGCCAAGGTCCATAACTTCCTGAACGCTCGAGGAGCACAGCATCGCAAAACCGGTCTGACGGCAGGCATATACGTCGGAATGATC
>CALWGS010000241.1 GCA_944380155.1 uncultured Lachnospiraceae bacterium | reverse complement strand
AGTGCAGGGAGTGCTTCGCCAGGTTCTACTGCAGCGGCGGGTGCGCGGCGAATTCGTACAAGTTCCACGGCAGCATTAACGATGCCTATGATATCGGCTGCGAGCTCGAGAGGAAGAGAGTGGAATGCGCCATTATGATCAAAGCGGCCGAAGCAGAGGATGCGGCCGGATCGGATGATTCGTCCGCGGCGTCCGATGCAGTACAGACGGGCAGTGTCTCGGGCGCGGCCGGAATGCCCGAGTTGGACCCGGCGGCAGACAACAGATAAGGAGCGGTTATGACGGCAGAGAGGTGGATGGTTAAGAATAAGAAGGCGGATTTCGCTGAGATTAGCAGGCGCTTCGGGGTGAGCGAGGTGCTTGCGCGGCTGATGGTGAACCGGGATATCAGGGAGCCGGAGCAGATTGAGGCGTATCTTCATCCGGACAGGGCCATGCTGCACTCGCCGTTCCTGATGAAGGATGTGGAGAAAGCCTGCGGGATCCTGGAGGATAAGCTTGCCGCCGGAGCGCGGATCCGGATTATCGGGGATTATGATGTGGACGGCGTTGTATCGGTTTATGTGCTGTACACGGCATTATCCGCTCTTGGCGCCGCTGTGGATTACCGGATCCCGGATCGGGTTACGGACGGGTATGGGATCAATCCATCGATGATTGACCGGGCGTACCGGGACGGCGTGGACACGATTCTGACCTGTGATAACGGAATCTCCGCAATCGAGCAGGTTGCCTATGCCAGGAGTCTTGGAATGACCGTGATTGTAACGGATCATCACGATCTTCCCTATGAGGAGACGGATCAGGGAAGGCGTTACCGGATTCCGGAGGCGGATGCCGTGATCAATCCGAAGCAGCCGGACTGTGCCTATCCGTTCCGGGGCCTGTGCGGGGCGGCGGTTGCCTTCAAGCTGGTGACGGCGCTGCTTGCGCGGGCCGGGATGAAGGAGAGGGCGGATTCTTACATCCCCTATGTTGCTATCGCGACGGTGTGCGATGTGATGGATCTGACGGATGAGAACCGGGTGCTGGTAAGCCTTGGACTGCAGGAACTGCGAAGAACGAAGAATCCGGGCCTTGCCATGCTGATTGCGAAGAACGGACTGGTGCCGGAGCAATTAGGTGCGTATCATCTGGGATTTGTTATCGGGCCGTGCCTGAACGCGACGGGACGGCTTGAGACGGCGGAACGGGGGGTCAGACTTTTGCTTGCGTCTGATTCGGAACAGGCGGAGAGCCTGGCAGCGGAGTTAAAGGATCTGAATGATAAGAGAAAGTCCATGACACAGGACGGCGTGGAGCAGGCGATGCGGATCGTAGAGGAGGAGCTGCGGGAGGATAAGGTTCTGGTGGTGTATCTCCCGGGCTGCCATGAGAGCCTGGCCGGAATCGTAGCCGGACGAATCCGGGAGGCAGCCTGCAGGCCGGCAATTGTACTGACGGACAGCAATGGGATGCTTAAAGGCTCCGCCCGTTCGATTGAAGCCTATAATATTTACGAGGAGCTGGTGAAATGCAGGGATCTCCTGCTGAAGTTCGGCGGCCATCCGCTTGCGGCCGGTATGTCGCTTGCGAAGGAGAATCTGGAAGCATTCCGCAGCAGGCTGAATCAGAACTGCAGGCTGACCAAGGAGGATTTGATCCCGAAGGTCTCGATTGATATTGTGATGCCGCTGGGATATGTGACGGAGGAGCTGATCGGGGAGCTTACGTTATTAGAACCCTTTGGCAAGGGGAATCCCAAGCCCCTCTTTGCGGAGCGCAATCTGAGATTTCGCAGAGCGTATGAAATCGGCAGGACGACGAGATATCTGAAGTTCCGGGTCGAGAATGCGTATGGAAGAATTATGGACGCGCTGTATTTCGGAGACGCGGATGCCTTCGATCAGGCGGTGACGGAGCACTTTGGAGCCGGAGAGCTTGCAAAGCTCTATCAGGGCCGGGAGAATGCGGTCCGGATGTCGGTGACGTATTATCCTTCGGTGAACGAATACAACGGAACGCGCCGTTTACAGATTGTAATACAGAATTATATGCCTGAGGCATGAGAATGTCTAAGGCATGATGATGCCTTGTGCGTAAACATGTGTTGAGCAGAGAGAAAGGGGCTGCCGGTTCGGGAGGAGATTGACCATCCTCGAACCGGCAGCCCCGCCGATTTTGCTGTGGTTTATTGTGGTTTATGATACCTTGTGCCCCGCTGTCTTAAGCAGCCCGGACTTTAAGAGGATCGGGCGCAGGGCGCAGTACAGGACGCTGGCAATCAGTACGGAGGTCGCCGCGTTGACGGTCGTGGCCGCCGCGCCTATCTTGGCCAGGGCGCTGGCCAGATCCTGCGGAACGCCGAGCAGATAGTTCTGGTAGAAGTACCCGACAATCGGATCGGCAAAGATGTTAAATATCATGCCGCCCGCGCTGGCAATGACGGTCCAGCGCACGATGTAGGCCCTGGTATGCTCTTTGCTGATGTGCGCGATCTGATGCGCGATCAGTCCGACGATCAGGCCGATGCACAGCTTGAGCAGGAAGGTCTTGGGGGCGCTGGTTGCGTAGCCGGAGGTCAGATCCGCGATGGTCATGCCGACTGCGCCTGAGAGACCGCCCCAGACTCCGCCGAGCAGAAGAGCCGCAAGCACGCAGAAGGCGTTGCCGAAATGAATAGCGGTTCTCTCGGTTCCGACCGGAATGTCGAAGCGGAAGAACTGGAATCCGATATAGCAGAGTGCCGCAAGCAGCGCGGCCTGCGCGAGCGTCCCGGCATTGGCCGATACGGGCCCGCGGCCTTGAGTGTGATTGGTTTTGTTGTTCATAATGATTCCTCCCTTACGGTAAATTCTGGCTTATGTATGCATGAATTGCGTTTGATTTGCATGCATCTCATAATCATATTGTCTGCCAGTATCGTATCACTGAACTGGCAATGTGAAAATAGCCAGAATTACACTTTTTGATAGTGCCAGAAATACAGAGCCGACTCTTTACTTTCTTTGGGGAATCCGCTATAATCATAGGGAATAAGAAGAATCACATTTAGAAAGGATAAAGTGTATCAAATCATGATAACCACAGTCATTTTCGATATCGGCATGGTTCTTGCGGATTTTCACTGGCGCCGTTATATTGCTTCGTTCGGCTGGCGGGCGGATGTGAATGAGCGTGTCGCGAAGGCGACCGTACAGGGGCCCTACTGGAATGAAATCGACCGGGGGGTGATGGGATGGCAGGAGATTATTGAGTCCTGCATCGGCCTTGCCCCGGATCTGGAAGGGGAGATTCGCCTGTTCTATGAGCAGATTGAGAATATTATTACGGAATTTCCCTATTCCGCGCAGTGGATCCGGGAGCTGAAGGAGGCGGGATACCGGGTTTATCTGTTGTCGAATTACGGTGAGGTTCTGTTCGGGCGCTGTCAGGAGAAGTTTTCCTTCTTAAACGAGGCAGACGGAGGCGTGATTTCCTATACGGTGAAGAGGATTAAGCCGGATCCGGAGATCTACCGGATTCTTCTGGAGCGTTATCAGATTCAGCCGGAGGAGGCCGTATTTATCGATGATGTGGAGGAGAATATCCGGGCGGCGAAAGAGTTCGGAATGCACGGGATTGTGTTTCAGAGCAGAAGACAGGCACAGGAGGAGCTCTTAAAGCTTGGAGTCCGCAGGCCGGCTCCGGACAGTATTATTTTTGATCTGGACGGGACGCTGTGGGATTCGACGTCTGCGGCCGCGGTGATCTGGCAGCAGGTGGTGGATGAGGAATTCCCGGATATTACGGACAGGGTGACCGCGGACCGGCTCCGGGGACTGTACGGACTGCCGCTTGAGGAGATTGCGGTGAGGCTGTTTGAGCATTCGCCAAGGGAGAGGGCGCTTGCGGCCATGAGAGTCTGCGTCCGGAAGCAGTGCCCGTATCTGGCAGAGCACGGGGCGGTTCTGATGGAGGGAGTAAGGGAGGGCCTTGCCGCGCTCAAGGAGCGGTACCGGCTCTTTATCGTGAGCAACTGCCAGGGAGGGTATATTGAATCCTTTCTAGCCGGGGAGAAGCTGTCCGGTATCTTTGAGGACTTTGAATGTCCGGGCAGGACCGGGATGCTTAAGGCGGAGAATATCCGTCTGATTATGAGGCGAAACGGACTGAAGCGTCCGGTGTACGTGGGGGATACGGCCGGGGATCTGGAGGCCAGCGACGCGGCGGGCGTGCCGTTTGTGTTCGCGGCTTACGGCTTTGGCAGCGCGAGGGAATATGATAACCGGATTGAATCGTTTCGGGAGCTTGAGACTTTATTTTAACGATTTGATACGGGAATTCAAATAATATGACAGAATATTGGAGGGACGGACATGCTTGACGGAAAGAAATCCCTGTTCAGCGGGATGCAGGCGACGGGGAATCTGACGCTTGGAAATTATCTGGGGGCGCTGAAGAACTGGGTGACCCTGAATGAAGAATATGAATGCTTTTACTGTGTGGTGGATGAGCATTCCATCACGATCAGACAGGATCCGGCCGAGCTTCGCAAACGGGCGAGACGGCTTTTGATGATCTATATTGCGGCGGGACTGGATCCGGAGAAGAACTGCCTGTACTATCAGTCCCATGTATCGGCGCATGCGGAGCTTGCGTGGATTCTGAACTGTTATACGTATATGGGCGAGTTAAGCCGTATGACGCAGTTTAAGGATAAGGCGGCGAAGCACGCGGATAATGTGAATGCGGGACTCTTTACCTACCCCGTGCTGATGGCGGCGGATATTCTGCTGTTCCAGGCGGATGTGGTGCCGGTGGGGATTGATCAGAAGCAGCATCTGGAGCTGACGCGCAATCTCGCGGAGCGTTTCAATGCAATCTACGGCGATGTGTTCACGATTCCGGATGCCTATATCGGCAAGGTGGGCGCGAAGATTATGAGTCTTCAGGATCCGTCGAAGAAGATGTCGAAGTCGGATGAGAATCCGAATGCCAGCATTTACCTGTTGGATGATCCGGATACGATCATCCGCAAGTTCAAGCGCGCGGTGACGGATTCGGGCAGCGAGGTGGTGTACCGGGAGGATAAGCCCGGAATCCGGAATCTGATGGATATCTACGCTGCGGCAGGCGGGAAGACGATAGAGGAGATTGAGAAGGAGTTCGACGGCAGGGGTTACGGAGAATTCAAGCTTGCGGTCGGCGAGGCGGTCGTGTCGATCTTAAAGCCTCTTCAGGATGAGGTGGCAAGGCTTGAGAAGGATAAGGCCTATGTGGACGGCATCATCCGCGCGAACGCGGAGAAAGCGAATTATTACGCGAATAAGACGCTGCGCAAGGTACAGAAGAAGGTGGGTTTCCCGGAGCGGATCCGGTGATGGGCCCGGAAGGGTTTAAGAAAGAAGCAAAATGGAGGATGGTCTGATGAGGATCGTGTTTTTAGAGGCGGATACCCTTGGGACGGATACGGATCTGTCGATGTTTGACCGCCTCGGCGAGGTGGTCCGGTACGGACTGTCGGATCCGGCGCAGAATGCGGAGCGGATCCGGGAGGCGGATATCGTGATTGTGAATAAGATTCCGATGAATGAGGAGACGCTGCGGTATGCCGGGAAGCTGAAGCTGATCTGCCTGACCGCGACGGGGACCAACAATATTGATTTCGGATATGTGAAACAGAAGGGAATTGCGGTGGCGAATGTGAAGGGGTATTCGACGCAGTCGGTGATTCAGCACACCTTCGCCCTGCTCTTCTATGTCTATGAGAAGCTGAGCTATTACGACTGGTTCGTGAAGTCCGGCAGCTATGTGAAGTCGGATATCTTCAGCCATTTTGACCGGAAGTTCAACGAGCTTGCC
>CALWGS010000240.1 GCA_944380155.1 uncultured Lachnospiraceae bacterium | reverse complement strand
CAAGCGCCTGACAGGACACAATTAATCCCCCTCGGATCTGATCCAGAATCTCTCTTCCCATATTTCTCTCCCTTCTTACAGATCTGCTGTCTCTTCCACGGACCGCCGGATATCCTGATACAGCTGCAAAAGCCTGGGATTCTCTTTGTCCACCGGAAGGAACGGAAGCCTCGGAATGCCGCACGGGCACCCGTCCAATGCCAGAATCGCCTTCACGGCCCCGTACAGGGAACCAAACGAGCACAGTCTGTACACCAGGGGCGTGATGATGTTCTGCATCTGCTTTGCCTTCTCATACTCGCCGCGGCGAATCAGATCCTCAAGCTTCAGATACAGTTCCGGCATCGCCCCGTAAGTACCGCCGATCCCCGCGTCCGCTCCCATGATGCGTCCAGCCAAATACTGTTCGTCCGAGCCGTTGTACACTACAAAGTCCTGTCCGCCCGCCTGCTTAAATCTCAAGATATCATGCACCGGATCAGAAGAGCACTTCACTCCCGCCACCCGTTCATTCTGAAGCATCCGCTCCAGCAGATCCATGGAAAGGTTAAATCCTGTCAGCTGCGGAATATTGTATATGATGAACGGAATATCGGCAGCCTCCGTAATGGCGGTCCAGTGCCGATACACGCTCTCCTCGCCCAGCCTGTAATACACGCAGGGAACCGCCGATATCGCATCCGCTCCGGCAGCCTCCGCGTGTCTGGCTAACAGCGCGGAATGTCTGGTAGACGCGCAGCCGACGTGAACAATGACCCGCAGCTCCCCGCCCGCTTCCTCCAAAACCGCTTCCACCAGCGCCATTCTCTCATCATTGTCAAGCAGGAAGCCTTCCCCTGTACTTCCGCAGACATACAGGCTCTTAACTCCCTTATTCACAAAATACCTGGCCAGCGCCTTCGACGCCTTCCGATCCACGCTGCCATCCTCGGTGAACGGGGTATTAAACGCAACAGTCACTTCCTTCAGATGATCGGTTGTATACTTCGACATAGACACCTCATTTCTCCTGGAATTCATCCAGGCTCTTGCTTGCTGCCGCTTTGCTCCGTTTGATGCTGTAAGATTCCGTCTTAATCTGTAGATAAGTTTAACATTTTTCGCATCCGATTACAAGCCGCGGATGGAAATATTTCACAAAAAATTTCCGACCGCCGGTTTTGTCCCCTTCCGACTCCCCCATTGCTTCTGCACCCGCTCACTTCCCTCTTCCGCTTACTCCTGCTTCTTCCGTTCCTCCGGATACAGATCCAGATTCTTCCTCATGCAGCGCCACAGCGTCGTCCGGCTGATGCCCAGCTGGCGCGCGGCAGCCGCGCGGTTCCCGTTATTGGCCGCAACGGTCTGTTGAATCACATCTGCCACGATCTCCTCCAGCGTCCGGTTCGTATCCGCCGCGGCATTCGAGACAGCCAGGGAGGCTCCGCGCCGCTGTCTGCGCTCCCGATCCAGCAGCTCCGCTACCATACTTCCCCGTACATAGGCCGAATTCGTCTGCGCGGCCAGCGTCTGCAGCACATGCTTGAACTGGGTATAGTTATTCGGCCAGTCATACTGGCGCAGCAGCTCCATCGCGTGCGGCTCAAAGCCGGATATCTGCCGGCCCATTTCATGGTTCAGACTGCCAAGATAGAGGCTTGCAAGCGATGGAATCTCATCCGAACGGCTTCTGAGCGACGGCAGTTCCAGGAGCAGGCACCCGATCCTTGCGCTGAATCTGCGTATGAACTCAGGAACCGGCTCGCTGTCGCTGCAGACACAGGAGAACAGCAGCCGGACCCTGCGGGCAAGACCGGTCTCCGAGATCGCGGCAAGCAGCTGCGGCGCTCTGGCCTCCGGCAGGGACTCGAAGTTCTGGAAATAAATCGTGTTCCCGGTCGCGTTCAGAGGGGAATTATAATGTCCCAGCAGAAAATCCCAGCTCTTATCATTCATCAGTTCGCAGTTGACCAGAACGAAGGGCTTGTTTGCCAAGGGACCATGCAGATACAAGAACCGCGCAATCTGCTCCTTACCGGTTCCCTGTTCTCACAGAATCATGACAGGCTGGCGCGCGGCGGCCAGATTCTGGATCTCGGCATCCATCGTCCCCATCGCACCGCTGATACTGTAGAAACTGTTGACAAACAGATACTCACATTCTCCCCGATTCATGGTGCGCAGGCCCGTCCAATGCGTATGCAGCGGAATCCGCGACGGCACGCAATAGAACAGGCAGTATTTCTCCGTATCAATCAGCAGCTTCTGCGCCGTAATTCTGTACAGCTGATCCCGCTCGGTATAGTAGAATTTCATGGAACCGCGCGCGGGCACCTCCCGCAAATGTGCCTGCAGAATCTCTGCCAGTCCGGCGGGCGGTTCGGTCGGGCTGCTGTAAAAGACTGCGCCGCCGGAGTCCAGAACCACAACACGCCCGTTCTGATCCTGCGTGACGGTTCGAAGGAAGCGGTTCTCCTGCTGCAGGCGCCGAAACCATTGGCTGATATGAAGCGCCTGTTCCAGGGCAGCCTGAATGCTGTCGATTCCGGACGTAATCAGGAACGCATCCAGATCCATCTGACGGGCAATGGTATGGGTCACCATATCGCAGACCACCATGCGGTAACCGTTCTGCCTCAGCTGCTCTAACCTTCGCCGCACCTCATCGGCGCTGTGCACCGTGATAATATCCAGATGATACCCCAGCAGATCGCAGAGCGTATGCGCCGGTTCCGTAATGCCGGAGAACCCGACAATGGCATAACGGCTGGAATAATTCTCGGCCAGCTTCATAGCGCTTAGAACATCATAGACCGAGAGTTGAATCTCGATCACCGGCAGCTCTGTCACCTGACGGATTAATTCTGCCGTGCCGCCGCGGGAAATCACACAGTCGTACGCATTCGCCGGCATACGTTGTACAATTGCAACCCCCTCTTCCAAATCGCCGGTATAGACATCGACCTGAATCTCCGGATATGCCTGCGCCGCGCGCTCCATGGCGGCGCGCATTCCCTCATAGGGGGCAATCCCCAGAATGCGGGTACGTGTTTCGATCATCATGTGTCTCCCTCCCTGTTCTCATAAATGGTCCTCTTTTTCTTTCTCTCCATTATAACAAATATCTTCAGAAAAATCGACGTGAAAGTTCCAGTGTGAAACACTTTTCATATAATTTCCCTGTTTTTTTCAAACTGTTCCAAACTGCAACTACATCATTCTTTTTTTCTGATGTGAATTGACTCAAAATGTGGCATAATAAGGATATCAAACAAAAGCATCTGCCGGATGTTTCACTGTCCGGCAGTCAATACAGGAAGGGGGGAGAGACATGATCCTTCTTTTGATTATCGCGGACGATTTCACCGGTGCGCTGGATACCGGTGTTCAGTTCGCCGCCCACGGGATCCCGACCAGGGTTGTTGTGGATCCGGACGTGGATTTCGCCGCCTGCGAGGCACAGGTGCTGGTCGTGGATACTGAGACCCGCCACCTGCCGGCTTCGGAAGCCGGCGGCATTGTTGCCGGCCTGACCGGACGCGCACGGCGCGCCGGTATCCGCCACATCTATAAGAAGACCGATTCCGCCCTGCGCGGCAATATCGGCGCGGAGCTGGCTGCCGTGTTGAAGGCGAGCGGCTGCAGGAGTCTTCCTTTCCTGCCGGCTTTCCCGCAGGCGGGACGCATTACACGGGGAGGAATCCACTATGTAGACGGGGTTCCGGTGACTGAGAGCCCGTTCGGCATCGACCCGTTCGAGCCGGTGAAGCATGCGGCCGTAACCGAACTGATTGCCGAACAAAGCGACGTCCCCGCGAAGAGTTTCCCGGCGTTATCGGAGGAGGACAGCATACCGCAGGAGGAAGGAATTCTTATCTTTGACGCGGCTGATCCAGAAGATCTGCGCCGCACGGGACGCCGGCTTCTGGATGAGGACGGGCTTTCGATTATGGCAGGCTGCGCCGGGTTCGGCTCCGTGCTGCCCGGGCTGCTTGGAATTGCCTCGGATACGCCCCGTCCCATACCCGAGCTTGATCCAAGGCTCCTGGTCGTCTGCGGAAGCGTCAACCCGATCACGGTATCCCAGCTTGACCGGGCTGAGAGCGCGGGATTTTCCCGTCTGCGCCTGACCCCGCGCCAGAAGCTGGAACCGGATTACTGGGAAAGCGAAGAAGGAAAGGAGGCGCTGGCCCGCATCGAGGAGATGCTGGCTTCGAATCCTCACTGTATCATCGAAACCAATGACCGCGGCGGCAATCAGCCGACTGCCGATTACGCGGCCGGACTCGGACTGGACCGCGAGGCCCTGCGTGTGCGGATTGCCGGCAGCCTCGGCCATCTGGTCGGCTCCATTTTCACGAGTCCATCCCTTGGAACCCTGCTGCTGACCGGCGGGGATACCCTGCTGCAATGTATGAACTGCGTGGGCGTTAAGGAGCTGGAACCGCTGTGCGAGCTGGAACGCGGCGTTGTTCTCGCCGGCTTCACCTATCACGGCTGCACGCGCAGCGTCATCACCAAATCAGGCGGATTCGGGCAGGAGAGCCTGCTGATCGACCTTGTGGAACGGATTGCCCGCCGTTAAGGTATGATGAAATCCGCGGCATCACATAAGGATTGGAGGAAATCACATGACCTATGCGAAACTTCCCGGACTGACCTGGGACGGAACCATCTATGAGAACGAAGAAATGGGAACCTGCGAAGCGCTGCTTCCAACCGGCGGCTATCCGACCGCCCACGCTCCCGCTATGGTAGAGCTGCCGAACGGCGACCTGCTGTGCTGCTGGTTTGCCGGAACCTATGAAGGCAGCGCCGATATTCATATCATCTGCTCCCTCCTGCCCAAGGACGCCCCCGCGTGGCTGCCTCCGGTAGACATATCCGGCGATCCGACCCGCAGCGAGCAGAATCCTTCTCTGTTCTACGGCCCCGACCATGCGGTATGGGCAATGTACACGGCCCAGCTTGACCGCCAGGCGGGCAAGGACAATATGCAGTACACCGCAGTCGTCCGCTGCCAGAAGAGCACCGACGGCGGCAGGACCTGGGGACCTTACGAGACCATCTTCCCGGAGGAAGGAACCTTCTGCCGCCAGCCCATCCAGATCCTCTCAAACGGACGCTGGATCTTCTCGAACTGGCTGTGCACCGATTCCGTAGACGGACTCTCGGGC
Source organism: uncultured Lachnospiraceae bacterium (assembly GCA_944380155.1). Taxonomy (GTDB): domain Bacteria; phylum Bacillota; class Clostridia; order Lachnospirales; family Lachnospiraceae; genus Caccomorpha. The sequence continues at coordinate 7,501 of CALWGS010000240.1, read as the reverse complement.
GACCCGACCGCGTTCCGCATTTCGGATGATGAGGGCAAGACCTGGCGCATGGTGATGATGCCTCACAGCAACGGCCATGTTCATGCGAATGTAGTCGAGCTGGAGCCGGGACACCTGGCCGCGTTCATGCGCAACCGCGAAGCCTACCGCATCCACCGCAGCGAGTCCTTTGACTGGGGCGAGACCTGGAGCGATCCGGTTCCCACTCCGCTGCCCAACAACAATTCCAGCATCAGCGCCGTCAAGCTTGCGAGCGGCCGGATTGCCATCGCATACAATCCGACCTGTACTCCGGATCCCAAGCCCGGCAAGGCGGCATGGCCCGGACTTCGCTGCCCCGTTGCCGTCGCGCTCTCCGAGGACGGCGGCCTGACCTTCCCGATCATCCGCTGGATGGAACGCGGAGAAGGCTTCATGGGCGATGAGAATAAGACCAATAACAAACAGTACGAATATCCGTACATCATGCAGACCCGCGACGGTATGCTTCACCTTGCGTATGCCGCCCGTACCCGCCAGGGCGTCAAGTATGTGCGCTTCAGCGAGGCAGACATCCTTGGTGCGAAGCGCGAACGCGTGGGACTGTATAATCCGACTGCGGCTCAGAGCCGTTAGACAGCCAATGGGCGCAATGCGTCATGGAGCTGGAATCGTATTTGCTGATTCGAGACCATTCGATCAGATATCCTACAAAGCAATAAGGAGAGTTTCAATATGCTTACTTCATACAACCTGAAAATGCCGCACGCAGTCTACGGCGGCGACAACGCCATGGACAACATCACTGCAATCTTAAAGGCAGGTAACGTCAAGCGCGTGGCGATGTTCACAGATAAGGGAATCTGCGGTGCCGGTCTGTTCTCCCTGCCCGAAGAGGCCGTGAAAGCGGCCGGAGCGGAATATTATGTGCTGGATGATCTGCCTGCAGAGCCTAGCTATATGGCGGTGCAGAAGCTGGTAGATGAATTTAAGGCAAGCGGCGCCGATCTGATCGTTGCCTGCGGCGGCGGCAGCGTCATGGATGCGGCCAAGCTGGCCAGCGTACTTGTTACCGATGAGTACGGCGTGAAGGAACTGCTTGACGATCCGGGACGCGCCAAAAAATGCGTGCCGATCATCCTGATCCCGACCACCGCCGGTACCGGAGCCGAGGTGACGCCCAATGCCATCGTAGCCGTCCCCGAGAAGGAGCTTAAGGTCGGAATCGTCAACGAGAACATGATTGCCGACTATGTCATCCTGGACGCCCGCATGATCAAGAACCTGCCCCGCAGCATTGCTGCGGCAACCGGCGTGGATGCGCTGGCTCACTGCATTGAGTGCTTCACCAGCAACAAGGCCAACCCGTTCAGCGATCTCTATGCGCTTGAGGGCCTGGATCTGATCCTGAATAATATCGAGAAGGCCTGCGATGACCCTGAGGCCATGACGGAGAAGAACCGGATGCAGATCGCGGCCTACTATGGAGGACTTGCCATTACCGCCAGCGGCACGACAGCCGTTCATGCCTTAAGCTATCCCTTAGGCGGCAAATATCATATCGCACACGGCGTATCCAACGCCATCCTGCTCGCGCCGGTGATGCGCTTCAACGAGCCCGCCTGCCGCGAACGCCTTGCCGCAGCCTATGATCGCTGCTGCCACGACGAGGTTAAGACCTGCACCACCGAAGCCGAGAAATCCGCTTGGATCATCTCGCGTCTGGAGCAGATCGTGAAGCATCTGAATATTCCGGTCAGCCTGAAGGAATTTGGAGTTCCCGAAAGCGATCTGGACGGTCTGGTAGAGGCCGGAATGCAGGTACAGCGCCTGCTGGTCAACAACCCGCGTCCCGTAACGCCTGAGGATGCCCGCGCGCTTTATCAGGAAGTTTTATAATCAATTACCATATAAAAATACATTATTACAAGGAGGAAGCTTATGAAAGCGATCGAATTAAGAGGTATCATCCCGCCGATTCTCACCCCTATGCACGAGGATGAAAGCATTAACGTACCGGAGCTGCGCCGTCAGGTGGATCGTATGATCGAGAACGGCGTACATGCCCTCTTCCCGTTCGGAACCAACGGCGAGGGCTACATCCTCACCGCCAAGGAGAAGCAGCTTGTCCTCGAAACCGTAATCGAGCAGTGCAACGGCCGTGTTCCCGTCTATGCAGGCACAGGCTGCATTTCCACCAAGGAAACCATCGAGCAGAGCAAGATGGCCGAAGCCGCCGGCGCGGACGTCCTCTCCATCATTACGCCCAGCTTCGCCGCAGCCAGCCAGGATGAGCTGTACGAGCACTACAAGGCTGTTGCCGAGGCCGTGGATATGCCGATTGTCCTCTACAACATTCCCGCCCGTACCGGCAATGCCCTTACCCCCGCTACGGTCGCGCGTCTGGCTCAGATTGACAATATCGTCGGCGCAAAGGATTCCAGCGGCAACTTCACGAATATCCTCGGATACATCGACGCCGGCAAGTCCAAGCCCAACGGAACCTTCTATACCTTATCCGGCAATGACCAGCTGATTATCTGGACTCTGCTTGCCGGCGGAACCGGCGGTATCGCGGGCTGCGCGAACGTCTATCCGCACACCATGGCTTCCATCTATAACCTCTTCATGGAGGGCAAGATCGAAGAAGCGAAGGAAGCAAACGCAAGCATCCAGAGCTTCCGCGCCTGCTTCAAATACGGCAATCCGAACACCATCGTCAAGACGGCAACCCGTCTGCTCGGCTACGATGTCGGACCGTGCCGCGCTCCGTTCAATCAGGTGCCCGAGGAAGGCATCAAGGCCCTCAAGAAGGTTCTGGCCGAGAACGAAGCAAAGGGCATGCACTAAACAAAAGGGCATGCACTGAAAAAGGGCATGCACTAAGGCCGGTCTGCTCTTGAAAAGACCATATACTGAGAAAACAGAGCATTCTCCTGCGCAGGGTATCCCGCGCAGGAGAATGCTCCAGGAAAGGGGAATACACACATGAATCACAAGCCGATTGTCGGCATTACCATGGGCGATCCCGCGGACAACGGCCCCGAGATCACCGTTAAGGCCCTTGCTCACTCCGACATCTACGACCGCTGCCGTCCCATCGTAGTCGGCGACGCGAAGATGATCGAGCAGGCAGCCCGCTTTGTCGGCCGCCCTGATATTACGGTTCACCGCTGCGGGACGGTAGGAGAGGCGCTCTTCACTCCCGGCACCATCGACGTCCTTCACCTTGAGCTGATCCCCGACATCAGCACATTTCCTATCGGACAGGTCAGCATAGAGGGCGGAAATGCCGCGTTCCAGTGCGTGAAGAAGGTCATCGAACTGGCGCTTGCACACGAGGTTGACGCCACCTGCACCAACGCCCTGAACAAGGAGGCTATGAACAAGGCGCTGGAGTTCTATCATGGCGAGGTATCCGACGGCCACACGCATTTTGACGGCCATACCGAAATCTATGCCACCTATACGAACACGAAAAAATACACCATGATGCTGGCGCATCATGATCTGCGCGTGGTCCACGTCTCTACTCACGTCTCCCTTCGGGAGGCCTGTGATCGCGTCAAGAAGGCGCGTGTCCTTGAGGTCATTGAGATCGCAGATAAGGCCTGCAGGGATATGGGAATCGAGAATCCCCGCGTTGCTGTCGCCGGCCTGAACCCTCACTGCGGAGAGAACGGTCTCTTCGGCACCGAGGAAATCGAGGAGATCAAGCCCGCCATTGAAGCGGCCAAGGCCGAAGGAATCAACGCTCTCGGCCCCATCCCGCCCGACAGCGTATTCTCGGAAGCGCTCGGCGGCTGGTATGATATTGTTGTATGCATGTATCATGATCAGGGACATATTCCCCTTAAGACCGTCGGCTTTGTCTACGACCGTGAGAAACAGGCCTGGAAGGCCGTTGAGGGCGTCAATGTCACCCTCGGCCTGCCGATCATCCGCACCAGCGTGGACCACGGCACCGGCTTCGCGCTGGCAGGCAAGGGCACAAGCAATGAATTAAGCCTTGTCAACGCCATCGACTATGCGATCCGCATGACGAACGGAAGAACGGCGTAAGCCAGACAGTGACGTAAGCCAAAGGGAAAGGGTGGGGTTCCCCGCCTTTTCCCTTCAAAAAAGCCTCTGTCGGAATCCGACTGGAGATCGAAGCCCGGCTGCACCCCTCCTTATGCTCTCTCTCGGATCACATAGCATGTTTCAAACATAAACGTATTTTAGACATATTTTATAATTTTCACAATTCGTTTCTAAATGCAACACATCAGAATACAGATTTCCTTGTCGTATGACACAGCACCTTGTATAATAAACACAAATAAATGCCATTCCGAATTGTGCAGATTGCGGCGATCCGCACACGGTATGGACAAAAAATGCAGGAGGAAATGACTATGACCCCTCAAATGATTATTGCTCTGGCAATCACTGTGTTCATGATCATTCTGATCATGACTGACAAGCTTCCGTTCGGCGCGCCGCCTCTGCTTGCGTGTCTTTTGCTTGTCATTTTCGGCATAACAGATATTAAATCTGCCTTTGCCGGATTTTCCAATGCCACAATTGTCATGCTGGCTGAATTCATGGCAATCATTGCGGCGCTTCAGAAGACCAGCTTCATTGTTGGCTTCAAGAAAGCCATGTTTAACATGGCCAACAAGGGAGGATTTCTGGCCTACGTCCTGATCATCCTCATCGTTATGCTGGGCTGCAGCCTGTTCGGTACCGGTTCTACGGCGTACTACGTCCTTACCATCGGACTGCTCTCGACTCTGCCCTATTCTAAGAAGCTCCCTACCTCCAAGGTTATCATGACGGCGGGCTTTGCGGCCAACCATCCTCTGATTCCCTTCAACACCGCGCTTCAGTACGGAATTGTGATCGCGGTTCTGGAGAGCGCAGGCGTTCTTGCGAATGTTTCCGTAACCAAGTTCGCAGTCGTCAACTTCTTCCTTTCGCTCGGCTTCTTCGTCAACTGTCTGATTCAGTATAAGCTGCTGCCCGATCATCCGATCGCAGAGGCAACGGAGGACGCCAAGGCACAGGGAAGCACCGCTTCTACTCTTCCCAAGTGGAAGGAATACGTCACCTATGTCGTATTCGTCATCGCGGTCGTCGGCATGATTCTCTACAGCTCCATCGGTGACGCGGGCTACGCTATCGCCGGTCTGTCTGTTGCGGTCCTTCTGGTTACCGGCGTTATGAGCTTTAAGGAAATCCGCGACGCGATCAGCGCTCCCATCATTCTGATGTCCGCAGGTGTTATCGGTATCGCAGACGCGCTTGGCAGCACCGGCCTTACCAACCTCGTAGGTACCACCGTAGCGGATCTGCTCGGTACGGATATCAATCCTTTCCTGATGATCTTTGTATTCTGTATCCTTACCAGCGTACTTGCTACCATGACCGGTTCTACCATCGGTACGGTCTACGTATTCGCGCCCCTCGCTATCGCAACCTGCACAAGCCTCGGACTGGATCCGACCGCCGCTGCCTGCGCGATTGTAATATCCGGATGGTGCGGACACTTCCTCCCGATCGACGGTATGCCCGCTATGATTATGGGTGTCGGAAACTATAAGATATCGGAATTCTGGAAGTTCACCATTCCTCAGTATTTCATCCGTCTGCTTGCCCTGACAGCCGGTGCGCTGATTATGTTCCCGGTGTAATGCGGGGAATCTGCGAAGCAGAACGGGAAAGACCGAATCACTTAATACGAAACCGGAAACCAGGATGTTTATTTATGCCGCCAGCGATAAGGCGGCAGAACGGAGATTACTATGAAATGTAAATTCGAATTGGAGCATATCGGAATCAACACGCCGAATGCAGAGGAAGCGGCAAAACTGGCACAGCTTCTGAGTATGCTGTTCAACCTGGAACCCCGCCACGGACAGAAGTCCGAATTCGGCGGCCCGTACTTTGAATGTATGAAGGCTCCCTTCCTCGGAACCAACGGCCACATCGCCATGCGCACACCGGATCTGAGCGCCGCTGTAGAGGAGCTGAAGGAGAAAGGCTTCTCCTTCAACATGGACACCGCCGCCTACACGGAAGAAGGCAAGATTAAGAACGTGTACCTGGACGGCGAGTTCGGAGGATTCGCAATCCATATTATGCAGAAGTAAAACACAAGGAGCTGTTGCTCGATAGATGATGCCTCATCTATTTGGCAGCAGCTCCTCTTTCGGCCAAAGTTCCGACGAATTAACGTATATTGATATCTTTCCCTGCGCTTCTCACGCCGAAAGATACTGTTTCGCCATCTCCAGCGTCAGATGATACTTCCCCATAATTTTCTCAAGAATGACCTGATCCTCCAGACCGGACTCTCTCAGAAGCTCCACCGCACCCTCGATGCCCTGGCCGAGACCTTCCTTGATTCCTTCCTGTCGTCCTTCCTTCACTCCCCTGTCATAGATCCCATCACTCAAGCTACCCAATTTCGACACCTCCTCTTCCAGTTCCATTGTCATGGCAATGCGGAATTCCTCCTGCAGCACCCTCTGCTTCTCACCCGCACCGATGTCTGACGACAGCAGTACATTCATCAGCCGCAGAATCGGACTGTCCGCCGCTTCCTCGGGATTCCCCAGGTTTACAATCACTGCCTGAAGCAGATCCACATTCTCCCGGAGGGTGCGTCCGCTCCCATACAGGTAAGATTCTTCCATCGACAGCCTCCCGGAGCCATATGCCCCGGGAACCGCCGCGTCAATCGGGATGGCAGGAAACTGTAAAAGATTGAATCAGACGTAGAAAAACAAGAAAAACTCAGATAAAAAAAGATACACCGCATCCCGTCCCGATGATCATATCACAGGAACCGACACGGTGCAATGGTCTGGAGTGCCGAAATCCAGCCTCATATTTTATACAGAACCACGAAACTCCCGCTTGCGCTAATCCGACATTCCGCGACATCATTTCGTCCCCGGATTACCGCCTGACTTCCCGGCTCCACTGCCGCTCACTCTCCTTCATTCCCGGGCGTCCCGCCCCTCTTACCTCTGCGCGATACATTCCAGGAACCTCTCCCCGTACTTTGCGAATTTATACTCTCCCACCCCGCTGATCGCAAGCATCTCCTCCTTCGTACCGGGCTTAGCCGCACACATCAGAAGTAATGTCTTATCCGAGAAGACAATGTAAGGCGGAACCTTCTCTTCCCGTGCAATCTCGAAGCGAAGCTTCTTTAACTTCCCAAAAAGCACCTCATCCGCCTCTCCCTGCAGTCCGGCGGCAGCACTCTTCTTTGCTTTCTTCCTCGAAGCGCTTTCCCCCGCGTCCTGCCTTTCTTCCTGCCCGGCCTCCTTTGCGAACGTCATCCGGATCGCCTCTTCTTTGTCCGTAACCCGATTTGACAACGGCGTCAGCTTCACAATTGCATACTCATCATTCGTTGTTGCCAGATACCCCTCAAGCAGCAGATGATTTCCAATCTGGCGCAGCCTGTACGCGGGTACCTTGGACAAAGCACCATACTGCGGGTTCTCCTCAAGGCGGTACTGGCGGA
>CALWGS010000239.1 GCA_944380155.1 uncultured Lachnospiraceae bacterium | reverse complement strand
AACCGGACGAATCCGCTATGCCAACAGCAATATTCCGGGATACACCGGAATGCGGGTGAAGGAACGCCTGGAGCGCGCATTTGGAAGGCCGGCAGCGGTTGTGAATGATGTGAACGCGGCGGCGCTTGGTGAAGGAAGGTTCGGCGCGGGGCGCGGATATTCGGATTACCTGTGTCTGACCTACGGCACGGGAGGCGGAGGTGCAATTGTGATGAACGGCAGCATCTATTCCGGCGCCACAGGCTCGGCGGGTGAGTTTGGGGCCATGGTCACGCATGCGGAGGAAGCGAAAGGAGACGATCCCTTCAACGGCTGCTATGAGCGGTATGCTTCGGTTACGGCACTGGTGGGCAGGGCGCGCAGACTGGATCCGGAGCTTAACAGCGGCAGGAAGATCGCCGCAAGGCTTGCGGAGCCGGAGGTCAGACGCCTTGTGGATGAATGGATTGATGAGATTGTGCTGGGGCTTCGCAGTCTGATCCATATATGGAATCCTCCCTGTGTGATCCTCGGCGGCGGAATCATGGAACAGCCGTATCTGTTCGGACGGGCGGCGGAGCGCACCATGCAAAGCATTATGACGAGCTTCCGGACGGTACGGATTGTCCCGGCTATGCTGAAGAATACGGCGGGACTGCTTGGGAGCGCGGTGCTGGCGGAGGAGCTTTTGGGGGGATGAAGGGGTGATAGAAAAGAAGATTTTAGAAAGTCCGGAAAGCTGCATACGCTGCATCTTTCCGGATTATTTGTGTGGATGTTATTTTATTTTCTTGCTTGTTTGTTCAAATATTCTACCAGCATATGTACTGTGGTTGTTGGATTACTGTCACGGCTTATGATGGGAATGTCATGTTGAGAAAGCTGCCGCAGTCGTGCAGAAGCTCTCTCAACCGCTTCCGATTGGTGAGGCAGGAGCAGATGAAAGACATCCAGATTCTTCTCGTATCCTTCAATACGATTCCGGGATTGAAGCAGATGTATGACTTCGGCGGCATTTCTCAAATACGCATTATGAGGAATGAAATGAAGCAGATACCAATACTCAAAACAGGGATTTGAGAATGCAATTCCGTAACCAAGTTTTTCTGCTGTATTGACGGCAGTTTTCAGTGATTCGCTGCTGTTATCATCACAGTCAAAGACACACCAGATTTCATCACCGTCTTTTGGATGATATTCCGCCTGTCCAATCAGTCGGCCGGCGTTCCTGACAAGATGTTCCGCGGCCTTATGTTTTGATGGCATGGGAGTTACTTCGACCAGACAATTACGGGAGCGAAAATGCTTAAAATACCGAATTTCTGTTTCTTCGCCTTCACATATGATATAGATAATCGGACGTCTTTTTCGCTGTTTTACATGATTGGGGTTAAACTCTTTTTTTAACCTTGCCATACCTCTTCACCTCCGATAAATGGGATCGCACCGAAGCGTCCCTGCAGATACCCCTTGCGGATGTTCTCGTTCTTACGCGGGGAAAACGAGGAGAGAGGATATAATTCCGTAGCGCAGCTTGCTTCGTTCTTTTCGCAGAACCATATCTGATCTCTTCTTAGAAAGTTCAGATCCAGTAAAAGAGCATCATGAGTGGTGAACAACAGTTGGGTGCCGTTGATATTAACAGCGCTGTCTTGAATCATTTCAATCAAGTGCCGGGTAAGCAGCGGGTGCATGCTGCGCTCGATTTCATCGACAATCAGCAGAGAGCCGTTTTCAAGAGCCTGTAACCATCCTCCAATCCGGGAAAAGAAACGCTGCGTTCCGGAAGATTCCTGCTCCATAAGAAGCCGAAAATACCCCGTCTCTCCATTATCGTTAATGAATCGGTGTGTGGTAGTAATGATCGGAACTTCTTCTTTTCCTGGTAAGGGACGAATCGTTATATCAGAGATGCCGAGATCAGCGAGCAGCAATTCCTTTAATATCTGAGCCTTTTTTGTGTCGCTGCGGATCAGTTCAGAAACCGTTTCAGAGGATGCAGCGGACTGCTCCGGGGCGATGGTTACTTGTTCGAGAAACCACTTGTAGGCGCGTTCGGTTTGCGGAAGGTTCCAGTCATTGGAAGAAACCAGATAAAGCTTATTGTCTAAGGTGCGGTTGCTGAGCGTGACTTGTTCTGTTATATTATCTCTGAACTCATACAAGCCGTTCTCGCGGGAAAAGATCAGAGCCTCGCGCCCATTTGGCCAATGGTATAGATATTCGCTATATATTTTTTCAGAGTCAAAGGAGAAGCCATAGGCGTATCGTATTCCATCGTAGAGAAATACCGCCTCCAGGGAGGTTGGTCTATGATTCCCTGCAAAGGGTTCCCAAGGCAGCTTCTGTCCTTTGGACAATCGGGAGGATGTACCGACTATCATATCCTTCATGGTCATAAGAGCGTGGAGTACATTACTTTTACCCGCAGCATTTGCACCATAAACTGCAAGGACGGGGAGTAAAGTTCTTTTGTCATCCGGATGGATCAGGCACGATTCAAGAGAGGTGTCTTTGGAAGCAGCGAAACTGATGACTGCCTGATCCCGAATAGAACGGTGATTTTCGATTGTGAATTGAATCAACATGGACGTATCCCTCCTCCTTATTGGCCGCATGAATTTGTTCTGTTCATAGAATAGCGTTAAAAATATAAAATGTCAATCTTTATTATCTTATTCTGCACAATAACTGCAAAAATTCCTGATAAAATGAAATCCACATCCTCCCCATCACCCCCGCGTCGTATCCCTGCTGATCAGCACCGGCGTAATGACCCTGTGGATGGGGCCTGTAGAGGGGGCGGGCTTTCGTTTCTTGCGCTCCTTCATCTGCTCCACCAGGATTTCCATGGCAGCTGCGGCGATCTTATCAATCTGCTGTCCGACGGTGCTGGTTGGGATAACCGCTTCGCTTGAGATGGGAGAATTGTCGAATCCGACGATGCGGTAATCGTCCCGCAGGCAGCCGTGGAGCTGGATGAGGTAGTTCAGAAGGATATTCGCATAGGTGTCGTTGGACAGGAAGATCCCCTTCTTCTGACCGGCGTATTTCTCATCCAGATATCCGGCAAGCTTCTGGATGGCAGCCTTATTCTCCTGGTAGGTATTGCCGAGATCCGCCAGGATCAGCTCGTGGGGCAGGCTGTGTTCCGCACAGATATCGAGGAATCCCTGAATTCGGCCGTAGGCGGGAACCTCCTTCGGAACATTGACATTGATGTGGATGAGCACATCACAGTGGTTCTTGTATAAGAGACTTGCGGCCTGGATGCCTCCCATGTAGTTGTCCGTATTAACGCTGCAGGTATACCGATCCTCCCGTTCAATGGTGACAATGGGGATATGATAAGAGGCAAGCTCCTCGGAGGGAATGGTATGGCTTAAGACGATCATTCCTTCGATGTTGTAGGCCAGCAGCTCCCGGATGTAGCGCCGCTCCGTCTCCTCGTTCGAGTTGCCTGCGAAGACCAGGAACTTGTAGCCATACGTCTCATAGGAGGAGAGGATCTGGTTGAGCATCTCCGAGTAGTAGTGCAGATAAAGATTGGGCACAATAATGCCGACGAATTCCGTTCTGCCGTTTGCGAGGATACGCCCGACCTTATTCTCCTTGTAGTCCAGCTCCTCCAGGGCTCTGGCGATGATCTGCTGATTCTCCAGAGTCAGAGAATCCGGGTCATTAAAATAGCGCGATATCGTAGTTTTAGAAAAATGAGTATATCTGGCAATATCTGCAAATGTCACTTTATTACTTTTCATGAATCAAATCACTCCCTGCTGAACCTGTGTTTTATTTGTTATTATAACAGAGATAAAATGCGGAAGCAAGAAGAAAAAGTAACCGGTAACGTAACCGGTTATGTGCAGGTTTCATAAAAATCAGCCGGGCGGACTGGAAGATCTGACGAAAAATGGAAAAATGCTTGACGTTTCCGGCTCTGTGAGTTATAATAAACGCATAAAGTAACCGGTTACTTAACCGGTAATGTTACCGGTTACAGAACGAAGTATGTTTTCTGGCTGGACGAAAATAAGGAAGCGGGGGCCGGGGAAGACCGAAGAGAAATCGGGGAACAAAAAGGCAAAGGGCGAATATGGAAAAGGCGAGGAAGCCGGGAAGGAGAGGTAACAGTGGCAGTGAAACGGGCAGCAAAAAACGGTAGGAGGACGGTGAGGCAGCAGCTTTTATATGTCAGGAAGAACTGGCAGTTATATTTGTTCTTCCTGATGCCGGCATTGGTTATTACCATTATATTTAAGTATCTTCCGATGGGAGGGATTCTGATTGCATTTAAGGATTATAATGTCCGGCTGGGAATTCTGGGAAGCGAATGGGTGGGGCTTACGTATTTTGAGAGGTTTCTCTCTTCTCCGGATTTTCTGTCGTATCTGATGAATACGCTGAAGCTGAGTCTGTACGGGCTGCTGTGGGGATTTCCGGTTCCGGTGATTCTGGCGCTGCTTCTGAATCAAATCCGGAGGGTCGGCGTGAAGAAGAAGATACAACTTCTGATTTATGCTCCGAATTTCATCTCGGTGATTGTCCTGTGCGGTATGGTGAGAATGTTCCTCTCCCCGGTCGGTCCGCTCAACCAGCTTCTGGGGACCGATATGAACTGGATGACGATGCCGGAGGCATTCCGGACGATTTACATTGCGAGCGGCATATGGCAGACCGCGGGCTGGTCGTCCATCATGTACACGGCGGCGCTTTCGAATGTGAGCAAGGAACTGGAAGAGGCGGCCACGATGGATGGAGCGAATATCTTACAGCAGATCTGGTATGTGCAGCTGCCTGCAATTAAGAATATCGTGGTGATTCAGTTCATTCTTTCGGCGGGAAATATTATGAGCATCGGATTTGAGAAGGCGTATGCCCTGCAGACCAGCATGAACCTTCCCTCATCGGAAATCATATCCACTTATGTGTATAAGATGGGTCTTCTGGCCGGAGATTACGGATATTCCACGGCGGTCGGCATCTTTAACTCTGTAATTAATGTGATATTATTGCTGCTGGTGAACGCGATTGTTTCAAAGCTCAATGAAGGAGAAGGGCTGTAAGAGGGAGGATGAAGCATGGAACGCAGAAAAATTAAACTCGGTGTATTGGACAGGAGTATTTTGACGGCAGGCTACGTTCTGCTGGGACTGTTTGTGGCGGCGGTGGTAGTGCCTCTGATTTATGTGGTGGTTGCTTCCTTCATGGATCCGAATGTACTGAATAATCAGGGAATCAGCTTCCGGATTCAGGACTGGACGCTGGATGCGTACCGCAGAGTAATGGAGGATGAGATGATATGGAGAGGATTCCGCAACTCCCTCTTCTTTTCCGTTACCTCTACGCTGCTGTCCGTCTTCATTACCCTGCTTGCGGCATATCCCATGTCCAAGAAGGAGCTGGTTGGAAGGAAGTTCTTCAACGCAATCTTTGTGATTACGATGTTCTTCGGAGGCGGACTGATTCCGACCTTCATCCTGATGAATCAGCTCAGACTGGTGGACACCGTGTGGGCGGTGATTCTGCCCGGATCCTTTCATGTCTGGAATATGATTCTGGCAAGAACCTATTACCAGTCCATCTCCAGGGAGCTGTGGGAGGCCTCGCAGATTGACGGAGCCAATGAGATTCAGTATTTCTTCCGGATCCTGATGTCGCTTTGCAAGCCGATTATCGCTGTGCTGGCTCTGTGGGGGTTCGTCGGGATGTGGAACAGCTACTTTGACGCGATGATCTATCTGAACGACGCGAATCTGCAGCCGCTGCAGCTGGTGCTGCGTTCGATTCTGATTCAGAATACGCCGCAGTCCGGCATGATTGCGGATATTCAGAGTACGGCGGAGATGGCGAAGATGGCGGAACTTTTGAAATATTCAACCATTATTGTGTCCAGTCTTCCGCTGCTCATCATGTACCCGTTCTTCCAGAAGTATTTTGACAAGGGCATTATGGTCGGCTCGGTAAAGGGCTGAGAAAGGAGAAAATCATGTCAGGAAAAAGGAAATCATTCATCAGTGCGGCGCTGGCCTGCGTGCTTGCCTTCTCGCTCACGGGCTGCGGCGGCGCACCTGTGGCACAGGCAGATCCGGACCCGGACACCCCGCTTTCGGAGGTCACATTTCCGCTTGCGCAGACGCGGGAGCTGTCATTTATTACGAACGCGCCTGCCAGAACGGAGCAGGACCCGAATCAGAGGACGATTTTTGAGCGCCTGGAGGAACAGACGAATGTCCATATTGACTGGACCTGCTTCGTATCGGATCAGTTCGCCGATAAGAAGAATCTGGCGCTGGCACAGTTCGGGGCGCTCCCGGACGGACTGTTCGTGGCAGGGATGGGAGATTATGACCTGCTCCGGTACGCGAATCAGGGAATTATCATCCCGCTTGAGAATCTGATTGACAAATATATGCCGAATCTCCAGGCAGTCTTTGAGGCATATCCGGAGTACCGGGTGATGTGTACGGCTCCGGACGGGCATATCTATTCCTTCCCTTGGATTGAGCAGCTTGGGGAGGGCAAAGAGGCGATTCAGGCCATTGGAAATATCCCTTATATCAACAAGAAGTGGCTGGATTATCTGGGACTTGAGATCCCTGAGACAACGCAGGAATTAGAGGAGGTTCTGATTGCGTTCCGGGATCATGCCGATGAGATTGAAGAGGAATTTGACATCGTAGGAGATGTGATTCCCATGTCCTTTATTATCAATAACGGAGATCAGGATCCGGCATTCCTGATTAACGGTTTCGGAGAAGGCTACGGAGATACGGCGGATCATTTCGCGGTGACGGATGAGGGAGAGGTAATCTATACGGCGGTTCAGGAGGGGTACAAGGAAGGAATCGCCTGGCTGCATCATCTTGTCGAGGAGGATCTGGTGGATCCGGAGGCATTCACGCAGGATTGGTCCACTTATGTAGCAAAGGGGAAGAACCACAGGTATGGGCTGTGCTTTACCTGGGATATCGCAAATATTGATAATTATGATGACTATGTAATGCTTCCTGCCCTGGCAGGCCCGGACGGCGTGGTCAATGTCACCAGGCAGAACGGCAGCGAGACCAGCGGGTTCGAGAGAGGGCGTTGTGTGCTGACTTCAAACTGCCGAGATACGGCGCTGGCGGCGGCATGGATTGATCAGATGTACGCGCCGCTGCAGTCGGCTCAGAATAACTGGGGAACCTACGGGGAGGAAGGAACCGCCAATATCTTTGAGATGAGTACAAATGACGAGGGAGAGCCTATGCTGCGCCATCTGGATCTGGGAGACAATTCCCCGGTGGAGATTCGGGAGAATCAGTCGGTCAACGGTCCCCTGGCAATCTTGAATGAATATTACGGAGTATACGTAACCCTGCCGGATGACGCGAAGTGGAGACTTGACAATATGCACGCGACCTATCTGGAGGATATGAACAGCCGGTATGTCTTTCCCAATGTATTCATGAGCCTTGAGGATACCAACCGGGTATCACAGCTGGATACGGATATCAAACGCTACGCGGAGCAGATGAAGGCAAGCTGGATCTTGAACGGCGGGATCGAGGAAGAGTGGGAGGAGTATCTGGAGAGAATGGAGAGCTACGGCCTTTCGGAATATCTGCAGATTAAACAGAAGTATTTTGACGCATATCAGGAATCATTGCAGGAGGATACGCCATGAGTGAGATGTTAAGGAAGGCAAGAGAATATGAGAGCAGGTCGAAAGGAAGGATTCCGCAGGAGGAGAGGCCGGTCTTTCACTTCTCCGTCCCGGTGGGCTGGATGAATGATCCGAATGGATTTTCGGATTTTCTGGGAGAGCATCACCTGTTCTTTCAGTATTATCCCTATCAGACGGCGTGGAATTCGATGCACTGGGGGCACGCAAGCAGCAGGGACTTCGTGAAGTGGAACTATCTTCCCGCGGCGCTGGCGCCGGATGAAGCCTATGACGGAGCGGGAGTTTTTTCAGGAAGCGCAATGGAAGAGAAAGGAAAACAGATTTTAATCTATACCGGCGTGGAGGAAACGGTTACTGAGAGCGGAGATAAAGAGATTTGGCAGAATCAGTGTATTGCGGTGGGAGACGGCAGAGATTATGTAAAATCCGCGGCTAATCCTGTCATTTCTTCCCGGCTGCTTCCGGAGGGAAGCAGCAAGGAGGATTTCAGAGATCCCAAGATATGGAAAGAGGATGAAAGATATTATGTTGTGGCAGGAAACAGAAGCCAGGACGGAAGCGGACAGATTGTTTTGTTCTATTCGGATGATCTGGAAACCTGGAAATTCGGGTCGGTTCTGGATCGTTCGGAAAACAGACTGGGAAGAATGTGGGAATGTCCGGACTTCTTTCCGCTGGGAGATAAAAGGGTGCTTCTGATTTCACCTCAGGAAATGCGAGCAGACGGCATGTTCCACAACGGCAATAATACGGCATTTCTTACGGGAGATTATGACAGGGACACGATGCGCTTTATCAGGCAGGGGGTGCAGTGCGTGGATTACGGACTGGATTTTTATGCGCCCCAGACCATGCAGACGCAGGACGGGAGAAGAATTATGATTGCCTGGATGCAGTCCTGGGACAATCCCATTTATCCGCAGGAGCATCTCTGGTCCGGCATGATGACGGTTCCGAGGGAACTGACGCTGAAGGATGGCTGCGTTCTTCAGACACCGGTTCGCGAGCTGGAACAGTACTGGAGGCATGAGGTGTCTTACCAAAATGTGACAGTGGGGAAGGAGACGGCGCTTGAACAGGTCAGAGGACGGAGTATTGATCTGGAGCTTACGGTCAGAGGCATGGAGCGCGGGAAGTTCCGGATCAGGCTGGCCTCGGACGGAGCGCTTTACTCTGAAATTATATATGATGCGGAGGAGAGGGTGTTGACCTTTGACAGAACTCACTCCGGGCTTACCAGGGATGTCCTTTGCAGCCGCAGCATGAAGCTGGAGGGCGGTAAGGAAGAGGTAAAGCTGAGAATTCTTCTGGATCGATACTCTGTGGAAATCTTTGCGGACGGAGGAAAGAATGTGATGACGTCCCTGATTTATACGCCGCAGACTGCTCAGGATATTATCTTTTCCTGCGGGGAGACAGTAGATATGGATGTGAGAAAGTTTGATATTGAGATGGAGGGATAACAGACTCTGACTGATAAGGATCGTGAATCTGCATAAAATATGAGATAAAATTTTGCCGTCCGCAGTTCTTGCGGCGGCTCTTTTTATATGATATGATGGTCGGGACAGGATGCAGTTTATCTTATCCTTTGAAAAGAGGTGTCGGAATTGTGTAATTTGAGTGAAGGAATCTATAGTAAAGGGCTAAAGGATGGAATGGATAAGGGGATTCAGCAAGGACTGAAGCAGGGATTAGAACAGGGATTAGAGCAGGGATTAGAGCAGGGAATCAAAGTCACAGTTGAGATACTTCAGGAGTCAGGCTTTGAACAACAGATAATCCTTGAAAAGATTATGAAGAAGTATCATCTGACATTAGAGACAGCAAAGCAGTATGTTC
>CALWGS010000238.1 GCA_944380155.1 uncultured Lachnospiraceae bacterium | reverse complement strand
CGGGTACCCGCCGCTTGCAATCTGTTCCCGGATATGCTCGGCAACCTGTAGATAAAGAGCCTGTGTCATGATTCTCCTCCTTGTTATCGTGCGTTTTCTCCAGTATAGCATGGGCGAAATAATATGTAAATACAAAATATAAAAAATTAAAATTTGTATTGACATTTTAAAGCGGGTTGTGTATCTTAGTCTCAAGAATATGTGAGAGGACAAGGAGGCAGGAATATGACTTCAGAATCAGATACCGGTTCCTTCCGGCTCTTCCCGGTGATCCGGGCAGCCGCGGGGGGTTCCGGGTGGTCCGGGGGTGCGGTGTCCGGCCCGGAAGGGATCCGGAACAGAATTGCCGAACGGTGTGCCGGCGGTGAAAAGCGGATCCTGACGGTGGAATGTTATCCGGGAGTTGATTTAGACGATATATGGTCTTTGTTCGCCCCGTTAGAACCGGCGGCGGTGATTCGCAGTGATGATCTGGCGCTCCCCGCGGAAGAGATTGATGCGATGATTGAGCGGGATCTGACGAAGGATCCGGTGTTCGGAATCATGACCACCCGCAGGCTGGAAGAGTTCTTTCCGGCAGAGCGGCTTAAGGAGGCGCGCGCCCGGATTCGGGAAGTATCCTCCGGTATGGTGCTGGTGTACGGAACCGGAGCCTCTCTGGTATGCAGGGGGGACCTTCTGATCTATGCGGATATCACCCGCTGGGAGATTCAGCTTCGCTACCGCAGAGGAATGTCAAACTGGCGCACCGCAAGAGAAGGACTTACCAGGCAGGAGAAGTATAAGAGAGGGTATTTTGCGGAATGGCGATGGGCGGACCGCGTGAAGGAGAGGCTGCTGCCGGCGCTGGATTACTATCTGGATATGACCACGCAGGGGGAGTATGCCATGGTTTCCGGAGGGGATTACCGCAACGCGCTTACGCAGACGGCGCTTGCGCCCTTCCGGATGGTTCCGTACTATGATCCCGGCGTCTGGGGCGGGGACTGGATGAAGAATCATTTCGGACTGCCTGAGAATGGAAGTAATTATGCCTGGAGCTTTGACGGCGTTCCGGAGGAGAACAGCCTTCTCTTTGACTTTGAAGGAATCCGGATTCAGACTCCGGCCCAGAACCTGGTCTATTTCTGTCCCAGGCAGCTGCTGGGTGAACGGGTTCATGCCCGGTTCGGAAAGGAGTTCCCGATCCGGTTCGATATGCTTGATACCATGAACGGACAGAACCTGTCCCTTCAGGTTCATCCGCTGACGGAATACATCCAGCAGACCTTCAATATGCATTATACCCAGGATGAGAGCTACTATCTGCTCGATGCGAAGGGGGATGATCCTTGCGTGTATCTTGGAATCCGGACGGGAACGAACCCGGATGAGATGATTCGGGATCTGAATGAGGCACAGAAGGGAGGTCGTCCGTTTCCGGCGGAGAAGTATGTGAACCGGATCCCGGTCAGGAAGCATGACCATGTCTTAATCCCTGCGGGAACCGTGCACTGCTCCGGGGCGAATACCATGGTACTGGAAATCAGCGCCACGCCATATATTTTTACCTTCAAGCTGTGGGACTGGGGCAGGCTGGATCTGGACGGAAGGCCGAGACCCATCCACATTGAACACGGAGCGGCGAATATCCAGTGGGACAGGAATACCGAGTGGGTTCACAGGAATCTGGTGAATGCCGTTACCCTGCTCCATCAGGATGAGAACGGCACCGTGGAGCGCACGGGGCTTCATGAGAGAGAGTTCCTGGATACCTGGCGCGTCAGCACGGCACGGGAGATGCCTGTGCAGAGGAACGGAAGTGTTCACATGATGAATCTGGTAGAGGGAAGCAGGGCGCTGCTGGTCAGCACGGAGGGCGCATTCGAGCCGTTCGAGCTTCATTACGCGGAGACCTGCATCGTGCCCGAAGCGGCGGGGAATTACAACATCGTATCCCCGGACGTCACCCCCATCCGCATGATCATTGCGAGTGTCAGAAATTAAAGAAATGAGGTGTTTATCCTATGTCACATTCGATTCAAACAGTTTATGTTATACATCATTCTCATACCGATATCGGCTATACCGACCTTCAGGAGAGGGTGATTGATACGCAGGCGGATTATATCAGGACCGTACTTGGCATGATGGATCAGCCTGAGAACGCGGAATTTCGCTGGAATTGCGAGACGCTGTTCTGCGTGGAGGAGTTCTTCCGGAACGCGTCCGGGGAAGAGAAGGAGAAGTTCTGCCGTCTGGCGGCGGATGGGAAGATCGGCCTGTCGGCAAATTATCTGAATGTTACGGATCTGGCAGACTGCTCTGTGTATCGGGAGAAGCTGCATCGGTGGCAGCAGATTCTGGCCCCTTATGGAGCCTCCATGAAGACAGCCATGATGGCGGATATCAACGGAATCTCCATGGGATACCGGGACGCGATGCTGGCGGAGGGAGTGGAGTTCCTGTTCATGAATATCCACTGTCATCACGGAATGTATCCGCTG
The DNA here is from genome assembly GCA_944380155.1 of uncultured Lachnospiraceae bacterium. Taxonomy (GTDB): domain Bacteria; phylum Bacillota; class Clostridia; order Lachnospirales; family Lachnospiraceae; genus Caccomorpha. The sequence goes on along the minus strand of CALWGS010000238.1, from coordinate 311 downwards.
TATCAGAATCAGACGGCCTTCTGGTGGGAGAATGCCGCAGGAGAGCGCCTGCTTGTCTGGAACGGGGAGCATTATAACCTGGGAAATGTACTGGGAATTAAGCCGAACCGTTCCGTGAATTTCATGATGGAGAATCATGCCGCGGGAGAGGCGCATGCGAAGGACAGTGTTGACGTACTCCGAGAGAATCTGGATCAATATCTGAGCCTGTGCGAGGAATACGGCTATACCTATTCCTTCCTTGTAACGGCGGTATCCGGAGTGTTCAGCGATAACGCGCCGCCGGAGAGGGAGATCTTAAGCACCATTCA
>CALWGS010000237.1 GCA_944380155.1 uncultured Lachnospiraceae bacterium | reverse complement strand
ATCATAATAGACGACACCACCAGAGAAACCGCCACGAACGCAATCAAACCATAGGTAATCACATCTATGATGGTAGTAACGGAAGACATAAGGAGTCCGACATAATCCGTGTAGCTAATCTGATTCTCCTCTGACACCGTACTGTTATAGGATGCAATACAATCCGTCACAGCCTCCTTATCCTCAAAGCTGTCTGTATAGATATGAATCGAGGACGGCGTATCCAGGCTCACATAACCGAAGGCTTCCATGTTGTCATCATAAGAGCCTGCGGAAATATAAGTCTCATAAATCATCAAAAGCCGTTCATCCTCCGGATCCTCTGAGCTTAGAATGTACTCATCCAACATGGCCGACAGCGCTGCATCGGACTGCTCCAGCATCATCTGTGCGTTCGCAGGATCGTCTGAATAGACGGATTGCAGAATTTCACGGCACAAATCTGCCTTCTCGGATTCGGTCAGATTGTTCAGATAGACTCTTGCATCCGCTGCCTTCGCCGCGTCATCGGCAGGAGAGAATTCCGCTCCATTCAAAACATTAACGTCTGGCGAAGCCATCTGCGCCTGCACAACGGGACTGTCATTCGTATAGTCAATGAGGTATTCCGTCAACGCGCTGGTATATCCGATTGTCTGGCTGATCGACGCATTTTCTGCATCTTCCCTCGGACGGATCACGCCGGTGATTTTTAATTCCACAGCCTGCTCTAACAGGCTCTCAATCTCTGCATCCGTATCCAGTCTGTCAAAGAATCCGTTGGCATTTTCCACATAGAAGTCACAGGCCGGAATGAGATACAGGGTCTGGCTGCAAATCTCCTCATAGCTCCATTTCTGCGTTTCCAGAGAAAGCTCTTCCCCGCTTTCAAGCCGCTCCATCAGCTCCCGGTATTCGGAAGCAGGAAGAAACCCAAGCTCATACAGAGTCGTCGCAGCAATTTCATTATTTTGATTCAGAACCAGAACGACTTCGTTATAGGCCTTGGGCCAAGAACCATATAAGACATCATAGCTGTCCGTTACCGTCGGGCTGATCCGCGTGCCGTCCATACCGGGCATCAGCTCCTCAAAATGATTCGAGGAAGTCAACATCCCGCTCATCATGCCTGTCCCGGCGCCTGATTGCGCGGAATCATTCAGCGTGCTCCCGTCCGTGTTAACCAGAGTTCCCTCCGGATCATAGGTGTAGACACTGAACTGAGTGTCATAAGAATAAGTAATTCCATTCTCACCGATATATTGATGAATCTCACTCTCCGGATCATCCAGATACTGCTTAAATTCCGTCAGGTTATTCTCGGTGATACTGGTTGTCACACTGGACGCCATCTCCAGCGCGCTTCCGTCGGAATAGACCCCGTCCAGCTCATGATCCGCCTCCTCATTCCGGCTGTCCGTGCTCTCCCTTCCGGATATTTCTTCGTGGAAATGCCGTTAATAATCAGATCGCCGCTGTCATAACGATCCAGTCCGCCGATAATATTCAACAGGGTCGTCTTTCCCGAACCGCTGGGGCCGAGAATCGCGACAAATTCATTGTTGCGGAGATTCAGGCTGACATGATCCAGCGCGGACTGATGCAATTCTCCTGTAATATACTCTTTTGATACGTCTTTGATTTGCAGCATATTATCATTCTCCTTATCTTGATGCGCTCATTCTACTCAGGAATAAGAAACGGAACATGAACTGGGAACCCTTAATTATGAAAAAAACATGAACTCCCGCTCCGAGTTAATCTTCCGTTCACCTTTTATGGTATAATGGGAGTAAAAAGTCAGGAGGTACCGAAGTGTTTCAAATTCTTGTAGTAGAAGATGATAAGAATACCGCCCGTCTGATGAAGGCAGTGCTGAAACATGCAGGCTACGAAGTACACACAGCCGCAAACGGAAACGTGGAAATGCTGAGAACGGACTTTATCAATAATGTATCCCATGAGTTCAAAACTCCCATCGTCTCCATCCGCGGATTTGCCAAAGCTCTGAAATGGGAGGATCTCACAGAGGAAGAACGGAACGAATACCTGGACATCATCATCAGCGAAACGGAACGGCTTTCCTCTCTGTCAGCCAATATGCTGTACCTTTCGAAAATTGAACAGCAGACCATCCTGACAGATAAAAAGCGATTGAATCTGAGTGAACAGATCCGCCTCGTCATCGCACTGCTGGATCAAAAATTTGCCGCCAAGAACATCGAGGTCAACTTCGACGCCCGGGAATACGATGTGGCAGGAAATGAAGAAATGCTCAGGCAGGTATGGATTAACCTGCTTGATAACGCAATCAAATTCTCTCCCTGCGGCGGCCGGATCGATGTGTGTGTCCAGGAAACGGAACATGGAACCATTGTCCGCATCCGTGACCAGGGAAAAGGAATTCCCCCGGACATCCAGGCGCATATTTTCGATAAGTTCTACCAAGGAGATCGCTCCCATTCCACAGACGGCAACGGCCTGGGCCTCAGCATCGTGAAGAAAATTATTGATCTGCACGGAGGCGATATCTCGGTTCAATCCTGCGGCAGCGGGAGTACATTTACGGTAACACTAAATAAGGAATCAATGAAATCAATTTAATACATGGAGGTCAACAAATTATGAAAACATTAGAAACCATCTGCAGCAGAAAATCCATCCGCAGCTATACCGGAGAGGGCATTACACAGGACGAGTTAAAGCAGATCTTGACGGCTGCGAACGCCTCTCCTGTGGGAATGGGGCGGTATGACGAAATGCACTTAACAATCGTAACCAATCCGGAACTGCTCAGGAAAATCGACCAGGCAGGAGCCGCAATGTTCGGAAAGCCGGATATCCACCCGCTGTACGGCGCCCCTGTCCTGATCCTCGTTTCCACAAAGACACCCGCAAACAAGAAGGAGAACGTCGCTTATTCCAATGCGGCCATTATCGCTCATAACATGGCTTTGGAAGCAACCGAACTTGGAATCGGAGTTTGTCATATCTGGGGAGCCGTAGCGGCAGTCGCCGCCTCGCCGGATATTATAAAAGAACTGAACCTTCCGGAAGACTTCATCCCCTGCTGCGGCATCGTGCTCGGACAAACAGACTACAAATATGAACCAAGGGACATTCCGGCAGACCGCATTGAGAAAAATATAATTGAATGATTTCTCAATAACGTGAAATCAAAACCACTTCCTTTCCTAAAAATTGTCATAGAAAAAACGAGGGCTGTTAAGTCCTCGTTCCTTCTGCAAAATACTGATTAAATGAGCCAAACTGGTACATACCA
>CALWGS010000236.1 GCA_944380155.1 uncultured Lachnospiraceae bacterium | reverse complement strand
ACATGCATCTGGCAATGTGCGCACATCATTCCGTCAACTTTTAATACTTTCTTCATCATAACCATTCCTTTCTGATTGTCCGGCAAAGCGCCGGTTTCTTTCTTTCTATCTAATGCCGGTTCCATCTTACGGAGCGCGGCAGAAGATTCCTGCGGCTCTTCCTTCTTCTTAAAGAAACGAAGTCTGAGCGCGTTCGTTACAACACATACAGAGCTTAAGCTCATGGCGGCAGAGCCGATCATGGGGCTTAACCGCAGCTGGAATGCCGGATAGAGAACGCCTGCCGCCAGCGGAATCCCCAGGATATTGTAGAAAAATGCCCAGAACAGATTCATGTGAATATTCCGGACCACCGCGCGGCTCAGATCAATCGCGGCCGCCACATCATACAGAGAATCCTTCATCAGCACCACATCCGCCGATTCAATGGCAATGTCGGTTCCCGCCCCGATTGCGATTCCAATATCCGCGCGGGTCAGAGCCGGCGCATCGTTGATTCCGTCGCCGACCATGGCAACCTTATGACCCTCCTGCTGAAGCGCGCGGATATTGGCCTCCTTTTCCGTCGGAAGGACATCAGAGATTGCCTTCTCTATTCCAAGCTCCTTTCGGATTGCTTCTGCCGTAACTTTATTATCCCCAGTCAGCATAACTACGTGCAGTCCCATCTCATTAAACCGCCGAATCGCCGCCCGGCTGGAATCTCGGATGGTGTCCGCTACCGCAATGATTCCCGCAAGCTTCCCGTCCCTCGCAAACAGCAGCGGCGTCTTGCCTTCCCCTGCCAGACGCTCTGCTTCCTGTCTGGCTCTTGCGGAATGCCCGTCCCCTCCCAGGACGTTATTCTCCTCAAGAAATGCCGGATTCCCCGCAAGGTATGCCTTTCCGTTTACAACCGCCTTTACTCCGCGGCCCGCCACAGCTTCAAAGGCCTCTGCCCCGGGCAGCTCTCCGCTCTCCTTCGCGGCTCTTTCCACAACCGCCTGCGCAAGCGGATGCTCGCTTCCCTTTTCCGCAGCAGCAGCCTCCATAAGGAATTCTCTCTCCGTAAGAGAAGGATCCAGAACAATCAGATCTGTCACGGACGGATGCCCCGAGGTAATCGTTCCTGTCTTATCCAGTACAATGGTATCCACATTGTGGAGATTCTCAAGGCTTTCGGCAGACTTAATCAGAATTCCCATCTCGGCCGCCTTGCCGGTGCCGACCATGATCGCGACCGGCGGTGCAAGTCCCAGCGCGCACGGACAGGATATAACAAGAACAGATATTGCGTTCGAAAGCGCGAATTCAAAGCCCTGTCCCGCAATCAGCCACACAATCGCCGTTACCAGAGCAATTCCGATGACGACCGGAACAAAGATTCCGCTGACCTTATCCGCCAGACGGGCAATGGGCGCCTTGGAATTGCTCGCCTCATCGACCAGACGGATAATCTGGGACAGCGTCGTATCCTCTCCCACTCTGGATGCGCGGAAGCGAAAGCTGCCGTTCTTGTTAATCGTTGCGGAGATTACCGTATCTCCCTCCTGCTTCTCCACCGGAATACTCTCTCCGGTAATGGCAGCCTGATCGACATATCCATGTCCTTCGATGACAACTCCGTCTACCGGAATGCCTTCTCCCGGACGAATCACGACAATATCCCCGGCAATTACCTGCTCTGCCGGAATCGTCTGCTCCGTTCCGCCGCGGACTACAACCGCAGTCTTCGGCGCGAGATCCACAAGCTTGCCGAGCGCATCCGAGGTCTTGGCCTTTGATCTGGCCTCCAGATACTTGCCGACCGTAACCAGAGTCAGAATCATGGCCGCGGATTCAAAATACAGCGCGTGCGCATATTCATGAACCAGCTCCATATCTCCGTGCCCGAATCCGTAAGCCATCCGGAACATGGCGAACAGCCCGTAGACCAAGGAGGCGCCGGAACCGATTGCCACAAGGGAATCCATATTGGGCGCTCTGTGAAGCAGCGCCTTAAAACCGTTCGTATAAAAATGTTTATTAATAATCAGGATCGGCACGGTAATACATAACTGAGCCAGCGCGTTGACCAGCGTATTCTCCATCCCCGTCAGAAATCCCGGCATAGGAAGGGACATCATGCCTCCCATGGCAATATACATCAAAGGAACCAGCAGCACAACGGACGATATCAGCCGCTTCTTCATTGCCATACGGCTCTCCTCCGCCTGATCCTGCCTCCTCTGCCATTCACTGCGGAATCCCCCGCTCTTCGTCCCTGTCTGTTCCAGAGAGGAAGCCCCGTATCCAATCTCCTGCACCGCATGCTCAATACTCGCGGAATCAAGCTTCCCTTCATCATACACAACCGTCATCTGGTTCGCCAGAAGACTGACGTTCACCTCCTGCACTCCCTCAAGCTTCTGCACGCATCGTGTCACATTCGCCTGGCAGGCCGCGCAGGTCATACCGGTTACATTATATTTCTCTGTCTTCACCGAAACAGCCTCCTTTACTTAAGCTTCTTAATGAGATCGACCGCTTCATCGACAATCTGCGTATTGCCTTTCCTGATCTCGTCTGCTACGCAGGTCTTTAAGTGCTCCTGCAGAATCAGATATCCGAATGACTGCAGCGCGCTCTCAACCGCGGCAATCTGGGTCAGAATATCCCCACAGTACCGGTTATCCTCCAACATCCTGCTGATTCCTCCAAGCTGGCCCATCATTCGATTCAGCCGGTTCTGAAGCTGACGCAGCTGCACCTCATCCCGCGGTACCGCTTTATGGCGGCAGCAATGCCCGTCCTTACGGCCTTCACACTGTCCGCAGACAGCCTGCAGCATCTCTTTTTCTTTCTCCATTATGCACCTCCATAATACCCTGTGGGGGTATTTCTGCTTTGTATTATAATACCCCTATGGGGTATTGTCAAGTGTTTTTTATTTTTACAAATGAAAGTACTTGCTTGTGACGCAGCGTAATGAGCTATACTATGAGCAGGAGGTGTATTTATGAATCAACACAAGGCTATCCCGCAGGGCTATATGACCGTTGGAGAAATCGCGAAGAAGATGAATGTTACGGTACGGACGCTGCAGCATTACGATAAAGAAGGCCTGCTTTCCCCGTCAGCCATGAGTGAAGGAGGCCGCAGGCTCTATACGGATAAAGACATCGTCAAACTTCATCAGATATTATCCCTCAGACACTTAAGCTTCTCTCTGGACGATATTAAGAACCGGCTTATTCCGATTGATACACCGGCTGAATTTGCCGCCGTTCTGGCGGATCAGGCTGACGCCGTCAGGCAAAAGATAGAACAATTGTCCGAATCATTGAGAGAGCTGGAAATGCTGAGGGAGGAAGTCCTTCAGATGCAGTCGGTTGACTTCAAAAAATATGCCGATATTATCGTGAATTTACAGATGAAAAATGACTTTTATTGGCTGATTAAGCATTTTGACGACCAGACTCTTGACCACATCCGCAGTCATTTTGATAAAGACAGCGGCAAGGCATTTATGGACACGTTCATGCAGCTTCAGGATGAAGCAATAAGACTTCAGAAGGCAGGTATTCCTGCAGATTGCGAGGAAGGACAGGCGTTCGCAAATGCCTACTGGAATCTGATCACGGAATTTACCGGCGGAGATATGAGTATGCTTCCGAAGCTCGTTGAATTAGGACAATTCCGGAATACGGATCCGAAGTGGGAAGAGCTTCAGGCGATTGCCGGCAGTTATGTGGAGAAGGCATTAGACGTATATTTTTCCCGTTCAGGCATTGACCCGTTTCAGGAGGAAAAAGAATGAATGAGGCTATCAAAATCAGTAAATTAAAGAAACGTTATGGAGCCCATGTTGTGCTGGACGGGCTGGACTTCTGCGTGCGGCAGGGAGAGATTTTTGCTCTGCTCGGCGCAAACGGCGCCGGGAAAACCACATCTCTTGAATGTATCGAGGGATTAAGGAAGTACGACAGCGGAAGCATTACAGTAAACGGCAGAACGGGCATTCAATTGCAATCGGCTTCTTTGCCGGAGCATATTAAGCCTCTGGAAGCCGTCAGGCTGTTCGCGAAATGGAATAAGATGACTCCTGATAAAGCAATGCTTGACGCTCTTGGTATTGATGCTCTTGCGAAAAAACAGTATTATCAATTATCAACCGGTCAGAAGCGGCGGCTTCACCTGGCGCTTGCCCTGACACGAAATCCGGACATCCTGTTTCTGGATGAACCGACAGCCGGACTGGATGTTGAAGGCCGTCTTTCCCTGCATGAACAAATCAGACAGTTAAAGGCAGCGGGAAAGACCATCGTACTGGCAAGCCACGATATGGCCGAAGTGGAGAACCTGTGCGATCGGATTGCCATTTTATCCGGAGGAAGGATTGCATTTATTGGGACGGTCCGGCAGCTCAACGAAACGGTGGGGAAGCATTATAACATTACCATTCAGACGGAGCGCAGAAGTGAAACATATGAGTCTGATAACATAGAAGAAACCTTACTTTCGCTGCTTATGCAGTACAGAGAAACCGGAGAACACATCACAGATATACAGATAAACCGCGGTTCCCTGGAACAGCACTTTATGAAAATCGCAAAGGGGGAAGCTTAAATGGGCGCATTTTTATACGGAGTTTTTTTGCAGTGGAAATTAGATATACGAAGTAAGACCTTAATTATAACCTGCTACATGGTTCCTCTCCTGTTTTTTGCAATAATGGGCGGGATATTCACCTCTATCATGCCGGAAGCAAGAGATACGCTGATTCAATCCATGACGGTTTTCGGCGTTACAATGGGTGTGTTCATTGGTTTGCCGCCCTCTCTTGTTGAGATTTATGGCAGCGATATGAAAAGAGTTTATAAAGCAAATGGTGTGCCGTTATCTCTCGGCCTTGTTTTAACGAACTTTTCCGCATACATACATCTGCTTATTATGAGCATAATTCTGTATATTGCGGCACCGCTTGCTTTCCATGCAAAGCTGCCGGAAAATCCGGCGCTGTACTTTGGCAGTCTTGCAATGTTTATCGCGGTATCACTTAGTATTGCCGACATAATCGGCCTGACAGTAAAAGACCCGGCGAAAACTTCCATGGTTTCCATGATCGTTTTTCTGCCCTCCATTCTGCTCTCCGGAATTATGTTCCCGATTGAATTACTGCCGGAAGCCTTTGAAACGGCAGGAAAGCTTTTTCCGGCTTCATGGGGATACAGACTGATGACAGCCGGTACGTTTCAGTTTGAAAATCTGCTGCCGTTATTAATAATTCTTATATTGGCTGTTTGCGTATGCGTCATACTATTACGCAGAGCAGCGCAGGACTGACCAATAGCGCAGGCCGGCAAACGATACATGGAATGAAACGGCGGACCTTGAGATGCCGTTAAAAAAAGGAGACCGTCTGATAAAAAATCATGGTCCTGCAAAGACCTGAATTATACCAGACCGTCTCCTTCTTACATATCAGGAGCATGGATAATACGATTCCATATTATTTACACTATGAGCATGGCATCGCCAAATGAGAAGAATCGATACTTTTCTTTAACCGCTTCTTCATACGCCACCAGCACATGTTCCCTTCCCGCAAGCGCGGATACCAGCATAATCAACGTAGACTCCGGCAGATGAAAATTCGTAATCAGGCAGTCCAGCACCCGGAACTGAT
>CALWGS010000235.1 GCA_944380155.1 uncultured Lachnospiraceae bacterium | reverse complement strand
AGTCATTGCCAAGCCATCCGGCCATGCGCAGAGGGCTGTTGAGCATCCAGAGGTAGCCGCTGACGGTAACGAGCCTGCCGAGGGTAATATATCCCCTTACGACCATAATGCCGCCGATCAGGTACAGGATGAAGGTCAGCATGCTCGAGAGAAATTCGAACACGGGGACGTATTTGCGCCAGATGGCGGTGGAGGTGAGCTCCGCTTCCATGTAGCCGTCATTTTCCCTGTTGAACTTCTCGATTTCGTAATCCTCCTTGGCAAATGCCTTCACCACGCGGTTGCCGCTGATGTTCTCCTGCACGAAGGTGTTGAGGCTGGAGAAATGCTGGCGGATATTGTGGAAGGCGGGCTTGATGGCCTTAAGCTGCTTCCTGGTGGTAAGGGCCGTTAAGGGCAGCACGCAGATCATGCACAGGGCAAGGCGGAAGTCCACCGTAAATATCATAAAGAGCGCGAAGCAAAACAGCAGCACGTTCTCATAGATCGAGTAAATCACAGAAGCTACAAAATGCCGGATGGCGTCCATGTCTCCCGTCTGGCGGGACATCAGATCCCCGGTCCGGTTCCTGTTATAGAAGCTGAAGTCCTCTCCGAGCAGCCGTCTGTACACATAATCGCGCATGTCGAAGAGCAGCCTCTGGGAAGCGCCTTCAAACAGATACAGGTACAGATACCGCAGGACCGACCGCAGCAGCGTGGTCAAAATCAGCAGCGCGGCAAGGCGAAAGACCAGGTGATAGGCTCCGCCTTCGATGACATCATCCACAATAATGCCGGAGATGTACGGATTGACGATTGCAAGCAGGGAACAGCAGGTGACTAAAACCAGTCCGAGCGCAATCCGTTTTTGGTATTTTTTCAAAAATGAAAAAAACCATTTCAGTGCAGTCATTGCAAAATCCTCCCTTTAGATGGGTTTTCTAGTCGATCCCCATTATATCCGGACGGGGGTAAATTGGAATGTAGTTTTTTGTTGTATCCATGTATTATCTCATTCAAAAAAAGATCTCGAAACATCTTTGCATCTTTTTTGAAAGATGCTATAATCAAGGCAGCAAGGAAACGCATCACGGAAAGAGGTGACTACTTTGTGTCAGTGCCATTATGATATCACCTATCACGATTTGAATCCGACCGTGTTGTTTGTGAGCAAGCTGCGGATGGAGAAGGATGGGACGTATCATTCACATCAGGATTTTACAGAAATTGCGTACATGTTATCGGGCAGAGGGAGATATCAGGTTGAAGGGGAATTCTACGATGTGGAGGCCGGGGATTTGATTTTGTGCAATCCCGGAGAGCGGCATCAGCATATTGTGACGAATTCCAGGGAACCGTCCGTACAGTTCTTTGTGGGATTTACGGGATATCAGTTCCGGGGGATGGCGCCCGACACGATACGGCTTAAGGATGGCGGACATCTGCTTCGTCTGGACTTCGAGGCCAGACAGGAGGTTTCCAAGCACTGCTATGAGATGATCGCGGAGAATGAGGCGGGACAGCTTGGGAAATACTTTATGCTGAAGGCTCATTTGATGCAGATTATGCTGCTGATGATGCGCGGGATTCTGGAGCAGAAGGAGAGTCCGCAAAAAGGAATGAGCTTCGAGACGTATCATAAGAGCTACGCGGTGAAGAAGATCATTACTTATCTGAATGAGAATTATGAGCGGAAGATCTCGTTGGATCAGATCGCCCGTAATATGTACTTAAGCCCGGTCTATATCTCCAAGATTTTCAAGGATGAGACCGGAGAGACGCCGATTAATTACCTGATTAAGATCCGGCTTGAGAAGGCAAGGCAGATTCTCGAGAAGGAGGGCGATTCGAGCATTAAGAGCATCGCCAATCAGGTCGGCTACGAGGATGTGTATCATTTCAGCAAGCTGTTTAAGAAATATTATGGGGTGTCCCCGTTGTTCTATAAGAAGACGCAGGGAGCCAGAGAAGAGATCGGTGCGAAGGAATCAGGACCCGGTGCGGATGCGCAGGAGCGGATGGATTCCGGCACCGGAATTCGGGATTAGGAAGGTAATATGCCATATGAATATGTATGAGGCGATATTTGTTAGGAAATCGACAAGGGCATTTTCGGATGAGAGGCTGGAGGAAAGGACGCTTGCGCAGTTTCGGCATTTTCTGAGCCAGCTCGAGCCTTATAAGAATATTAAGACGGAATTCAAGATTCTCTCCTGTCTGGAGGGAGAGGGTCAGGGGAAGAAGTTAAGGCCGCGCGGCGGGGTGAAGGCGCCGTATTACCTGCTTCTGTCCTCGGAGCTCAAGCCCGATTATCTGCTGAACGCCGGATTTCTGCTGCAGCAGGCGGTTCTGTACCTGACGGCGCGGGAGATCGGGACGTGTTATCAGGGAAGCGCCGTGTTCCCGAAGGAACTGCTTGGGGAGCTTGCCTATGATTATGTGATGGCCGTGGCGTTCGGCCGGGCGAAGAATGAGGTGTACCGGGATCCGAAGCAGCGAAAGAGACTGCCGGAAAAGGAGCTGATCGTGTGGAAGGAGGAGCCGGACGAGAATCTGCGGCTGGTGATGGAGGCGGCTGTTGCGGCGCCGTCCGCGTATAACGCGCAGCCGTGGCGGTTCGTGGCATATGAGAACCGGGTGCATCTGTTCTGTAAGAAGGGACTGATGTTCCGTGACGTGCTGAGCGATACCAGGCTGCTGGATATGGGAGTAATGATGGCGAATCTCTCCACGGCGGCGGAGGAGAAGTGGATGGATATCACATACACCCGGTCGGATGCGGTGTCCGGGATGTCGTTCAAGAAGAACGAGTATATTACAACGGCGGTCTTCCGGGACAAAGTATTTTAGAAGTCCCTCTTTTCAACCGGAGGGATGTATGCTATAATAGGCGGAGTCGAAGATAAAGGAGGCAGAGAAATGAAGCATATCAAGACTTTGAACACAAGAAATCTGAAGGAGTCCATGAAGAAGGGCGGCTGCGGTGAGTGCCAGACTTCCTGCCAGTCCGCGTGCAAGACGTCCTGTACAGTAGGAAATCAGAGCTGCGAGAACAGGTAATACGCGGCTGCAACTGGATATGACCGGAAGACCGGAGCATGGGGATGTTGTAAAATAGACAGCGGCTATTTTGCAGCATCCTTTTCCTTGCCTGTCGGGATGAGTCGTTCGCATAAGGAAGCATGGAGCCGTCCGGTGCGCGGCGCCTGGTGCACATGCGCGGCTCCTGCGGCGCAGGGTGAGCGGGGCATGATGTGCAGCTGTGTTCCACGTCCGGCAGGCGGCAGATAGAGTGATGAGAGACATGAAGAGAAGAAAGGAGAACCAATCTTGGTACATCAGTACAGGAATAACGGATATAATATCGTGATGGATGTAAACAGCGGCGCCGTGCATGTGGTGGATGATGTGGCGTATGATGTGATCGCGATGTATGAGGAGCACAGTCCGCAGGAGATTGTAAACGAGCTTGCGGGCAGGTATTCAAAAGAGGAGATTGAGGAGGCGCTGGCCGAGACAGAGAGGATGAAGGAGGAAGGCTCCCTGTTCACGGAGGATGTCTATGAGGAATATATTGACCATTTCAAGTCCAGGCAGACTGTGGTGAAGGCGCTCTGTCTGCACATTGCCCATGATTGTAATCTGGCCTGCCGCTACTGATTCGCGGGCGAGGGGGAGTATCAGGGCGATCGCTCGCTGATGAGCTATGAGGTCGGGAAGCAGGCGCTGGATTTCCTGATTCAGAACTCCGGGAACCGGAGGAATCTGGAGGTGGACTTCTTCGGCGGAGAGCCGCTGATGAACTTCCAGGTGGTGAAGGATCTGGTAGCGTACGGCAGGGAGCAGGAGAAGTTACATAATAAGAGGTTCCGCTTTACGCTGACCACGAACGGGGTGCTTCTGAATGATGAGGTGATGGAGTTCGCCAACCGGGAGATGGGAAATGTGGTGTTAAGCATTGACGGCAGGAAGCAGGTTCATGATAAGATGCGCCCGTTTAGGAACGGGAAGGGGAGCTATGACCTGATTATTGATAAGTTCAGGAAGTTCGCGGATTCGAGGGGGCAGAAGAATTATTATGTGAGGGGAACCTTCACTCACGAGAATCTGGACTTCTCGGAGGATGTTAAGCACCTGGCGGATCTGGGATTTGAGCAGATATCGGTAGAGCCGGTGGTGTCCCTTCCGGATGAGCCGTACGCGATTCAAGAGTCGGATCTTCCGGTCC
>CALWGS010000234.1 GCA_944380155.1 uncultured Lachnospiraceae bacterium | reverse complement strand
ATGGAATGCAGCAGAGCTTGGGGCAGCTCAAAACACTCACAGATGCGCTGAGAAAGAGAATGCCCCTTCTGCTCCAGCAGCCGGTTTCGCATATCCGGATGGGTTTCAAAATTAAGATAGAGGGAATCTCCGAAGAATGTCTTAGCGAAATCACAGGCCAGATATGTCTTTCCGGCCCCTTTTCTGCCGGACAGTAAAAAAGGCCTGCGTTCCGGCATTTCTTTCCATTGGGCCAGCCTTTGAATTAAATTCCGCTTCAAATGATTCTCCCTCCAATTTTTCTAAGCTTATTTACCAGATCCGTAAAATAATCCGGAAGCGGAGCTTCGAATTCCATATACTCTCCCGTAGAAGAAAGCAAAAATCCAAGAACCCTGGCGTGCAGCGCCTGTCCCTCCAGATGGAACGGATTCTTTCCCATGCCATACACCGTATCCCCGAGCAGAGGATGGCCGATGCTTGCCATATGCACGCGAATCTGATGAGTCCTCCCGGTCTCTAACGTACACTCAATATGAGAACAGCCGCACGGAAAGGATTCCAACACCGTATAATGGGTCGCGGCATATTTTCCATTCTGATAGTTCACGGCCATTTTTTTTCGATCAACCGGATGCCTGCCAATTGGAGCTTCCACCCGGCCCTGATGTTCGGGAAAGACTCCCGTTACCAGAGCATTGTATTTTCGTGTAATCGAATGCACCTTCAGCTGCTCGGCAATCGCCCGATGGGCGGCATCGTTTTTACAGACAACCAGAACGCCGGTGGTATCCTTATCAATCCGGTGAACGATACCAGGTCTTAACACTCCGTTAATCCCGGACAGGCCCTCGCGGCAATGATACAGCAGGGCATTCACCAGGGTTCCTCCGGTATGTCCGGCCGCCGGATGGACCACCATATCCTTTGATTTATTGATGACAATGATATCCCTGTCTTCGTATAGAATATCCAACGGAATATTTTCCGGCTCCACTAACAGCTCCTCCGGTTCCGGAAGTACATAGGACACTTTTTGACCTGGCATTACTTTAAAACTTGCTTTCGCACTCCTACCGTCAACAAAAACCGCCCCGTCCATAATCAATTTCTGAATATAGGAACGGGACAGCCCATCTGCCATCTTCGTTATAAAACTGTCAATTCTCATCCCCGCGTCATCCGGGGAGACATCATAAGTGATAACTTGCTCGCTCATCATAATGCACCTGTCATGATTTCAGAATCTCAAGAGCCGCATCCGCCGCCTCTTCCCTGGTCACGGTTCTGTCAATCACAGCATCCCCGATCTGCTTAAGAAGGATAAACTTCCACCGCCCGGCGTCCATTTTCTTATCATGTCCGGCCGCCTCCACAATCTCCTGCGCCGTTATCCCGGATGCCAGGACAGGCAGGCCAAAGCTTTGCAATGTCCTGACTATCTTCTCATACTCCTCATGGGAGAGATACCCTCTTCTGGCGGAGATCAGAGAAGCTGCCGCCATGCCGATGGAAACGCATTCTCCGTGAAGCAGGGACGGGAACTTCAGCTTCTCAACGGCGTGTCCCAGGGTATGGCCGAAATTCAGCAGGGCCCTCTCTCCCGCTTCCTTCGGATCCCGTTCAACGATATCGCGCTTGATTGCGCAGCTCTCCCGGATCATAACCAGCAAAGCTTCATAATCCCGGTCAAGAATCTCCTGTCTGCGGGTCATCAGCCAGGAATAATATCCGGCGTTCCGGATCAGGCCGTGCTTGATAATCTCTGCCATACCGGAACGATAATCCCTTTCACTCAAGGTAAGCAGGACGGACAGGTTCATATAGACCAGGGACGGCTGATAGAACGCACCGACCATATTCTTATACTGTTCAAAATCCACCCCTGTCTTGCCGCCGATACTGGAATCCACCATAGCAAGCAGCGAGGTCGGAACCTGGATAAACCGGATTCCTCTCAGATAGGTCGCCGCCGCATATCCTGTGAGATCTCCGGCCACACCGCCGCCAAGCGCAATCAGACAGTCTCCTCTCTCAAAGGATTCCTCGATCAGGCGGGTATACAATGCCCTGACGGTATCCAGATTCTTACTCTCTTCTCCTGCCGGAAAAGAGAATACCGTTACCGACTTGAAGACGGGAGAAGCCGCATGAAGGAAGGAATCCAGATGAAGCGCCGCAACATTGGAATCGGTTACAACACAGGCCTTTCTTCCCTCAAGGCCAAGCCCGGCAAGCTCGCCGGATACCGCATGAAAGTCTTTCTCCCAGACAATATCATAAGCATGCAGACCGCCGCAGGCGACAGAGAGGCGGTTCCCATTCACTTCGTTCATCGGTCACTCCTCCAGATCAATGAAGTCAAAATGCTCCGCGTCATCGTCCGGAGAAAGCGGTGCATCGTCTTCGGAAGTATCGGAATCCGCCCGGACGTCCGAATCGTTCCCGGCCGCCTCCGTTTCCCTGCCATGCTCCGCAAACGCCTCCGGATTCGCAACATGAATCTGGAATCCCTCGCTCTCCAGAATATCAATCTGAGCCGCCGCAAGAGAACGGAACTGCGCCTTATATCTGTCATACTGCTGAATCAGCTGTACGGTCTGCGTATGAAGGCGGTGCAGCTCGTCCCGGGCGTCGGCCAAAATGGCAGAGGCCTTATTCTCCGCTTCCTTCTCAATCAGCTTGGCCTTCTTTCTGGCCGCCGCCTGCGTATCCTCCGCCGTCTTCTGCGCCAGCACCAAAGCCTTCTGAAGCGTCTTTTCGATGGTCTTATAATATTGAATTCCTTCATTCAAGGTATTCAGCTTATCATTCAGCTCCATATTCTCCCGGTACATACTCTCATAACCCGCAAGGATCTCTTTGATAAACTGATCGACTTCTTTTTTGTCATAGCCGAGACCGGACTTAAAGGTCCGGCTTTGTATCTCAATTGGTGTAAGCATACTATCTCCTTGTCCTATACGTATTTTAATAAAGTAACACCGATACGTCCCTTCCTGGAAATCCCGCCGGCTTCGTCAAATACAAAACGTCCCAATCCGCGGACGGATACCACTTCTCCTTCCTTCAGCAGACGACTCCCGGAGAGCATCACCCGTCCGTTCACAAATACCCTGCCGGCAGCTATATAATCCGCCGATACCCCTCTTGCAATCCCGAACGCAAGCGAAACGACGGAATCCAGTCTGAGAGAGGATACGGTTCCCTTGATCTGCCGGTACTCCGGACGGATATCAAGTTGTCCAACGTCTTCCTCCTCTGCCCTGACATTCGTATGCTTCACCTGAATCAGATTCTCGCATACAAACGGGGCAATTCCCCTGCTGCAAAACAAATAAGCGGTATTCTCCCGGATTAGAATATCCCCGGTCTTGCCGCGTTCAATCCCAAGATTCAGGATGGCTCCCAGATAATCCCGGTGGGTCAGTGCGTCGCCAAACCTTGCGTTCACCGGTCGGATACACAGGCACGCGATCGGATAATCCGCTCTCATCCAGGTGTCATCATCCGGTTCTCCGCCGTGAAAACAGGCCATCCTGCGTTCCGCCCCTTCATAGCCCCCAAACAGAGCCAGAGGAACTCCCGAAAGCTCCTGCTTCATTGCCAGCAGCATAGAGATCTCATTCATATTCAAAAAATCAGAATACACCGGACAATACCGCTTCTCGGCAAATCTCTCAAGCTCTGACATCCGTTTCTTAAAGAGCTGTTCTTCCTTCTCGATATTCATGCTCCGAAATCCCCGGCCTAAAAGTTCTTATTAAAGGTCGGGATCTCAAATCCGTCCTGCCGCATCATATCCAGATCGTCGCCGGTAATATTAATATTGCCGGGAGAAATGATGAAAATATAATTCGAAATCGGCTGCAGATTTCCGTCCAGAGCATACACCGCTCCGGAGACGAAATCCATGATCCTTTGAGCCAGCTCCACATCATATCCCTCCAGATTAATCACAACGGCCCGGTTGCTTAACAGTACATCGCAAATATCCTGGGAATTCTCAAACTGCTCCGGCTTCATAATACAGACCTCAAAACCGCCCGTCTTTCTGTTCATTGGAACCACCTTTCCGATACTGGACTTCACGGGCTTTTCCTTCTCCCGCTGCTGAGGAGAAGTGAACATGGCATCACGGTCGGCATAAGATTCTTCTTTCCTGGTACGCCGCTGAGCTGCCTTCTGTTCCTGCTTCATCTGTCTTTGCTCCTGCTTCCTGCGCTCCTTCTCCTGCTGCTGAACCAGGTACTCGTCATACTCATCGTCCAGTTCTTCTTCATCTTCCTCCGTGAGCTTTAACGAATCCAGAAAATTTTTAAATAATGCCATAGCCATCCTTTTGCTCCTCCTGTTATTCCTTGAAATAATTACGTTCCCCAAATATACTGGTCCCGATTCGAACGATTGTCGCGCCTTCTTCAATTGCTACTTCATAATCATTTGACATTCCCATGGAAAGCGCCTCCATAGTAACATTATCAATGTTTTTACTTTTAATGTCAATAAGCAAATCGTGCATTTTCTTAAAATAAGATCTGTTTTCTTCCGGATCTTCGACAAAAGGGGCTACTGTCATCAGTCCCCGGATATGTACATGAGAAAGCTTCGCAATATCACTGACAACCGCAGTCAGATTCTCCGGCGCGACGCCGAACTTCGATTCCTCGCCCGAGACGTTCACCTCAATCAGGATATCACAGTCACAGTCTTTCTTAGCCGCTTCTTCTTCAATCTGCGCCGCAAGCCGGAACGAATCCACGGAATGAATCAAAACGGTCCTTCCAATGATATACTTTACCTTATTGCGTTGCAGATGTCCAATCAGGTGCCATCTAAGCGGTTCCGCAATCTGTTCGTATTTCTCCGTAAGCTCCTGAACCTTATTCTCCCCGAAGTCCCTGATCCCGCACCGCATCGCCTCCCGGATCGCGGATACCGGTTTGGTCTTGCTGACCGCAACCAGGGTAATTTCCTCCCTGAGACGCCCCGCACGCTTTGCAGCCGCCGCAATCCGCTCTTCCACTACGGATAAGTTATATTCAATATCCGTCATAAGATCATCTCCTCATATCAAAAGTTTAAAAGATTATAGCCTGTTCCACTGCCGTTTCGGCGTCCAGAACAATCTGATCATAGACCGCAAGTCCGTTCTCCGTATCGTCCCTGACAATACAGTAATCCTCATTCTCATACATGCGCTCAATACGCCGGAACACGGCATACCCGTTATTCACATTATAGACTCCCTCCAGCGTCCCAACAAGATTCAACTGCATCTGTTCTCCGTCAGGCGCGCTGATCCTGGTGACTCCGAATTCGAATTCATTCGCGTCAATATATCCGTAGGTACCGTCATCATAATAGATCTCAACCGCGTAGAAGGTCGGAATCATCTGTGCGGTCTCTTCGTCATACAGCTCAACAAGAATCCCATCCTCATCTGAATCTCCACCCTTGGTAAAGTATTTCAGAGGAACCATATAGAATTCCTTCTCTGTGATGGCTGTCAGCGGGATCTTCAATCCCTCTTCCGCGTTGATCGCCAGCTCAATTTTCAGAAAACGTCGGTCAAGGTATTGTATCATATAGCGATCCAGACTCGCACATGCAAAATAATCCGTTCCCTGCTGATACAGCTCGACATCACACGTAACTTCCCGTTCGTCGTCCAGAATCGTAAAGGTAATCGAAGAGCGATCAAGAAAATACAGATACTGCTCCTCGGTCAGATTCATAATAATCTGCCAGTTCTCGCTGGTAACCACCTTGTACACCGGACTGCCGGATTCCTTGATCTCACTGCCGCGAAGAGAGGTTCTGGAATAGGATTCCGTATCGAAGCTCGCTCCCGTAATATCATCCCGGGTCATCTCCTCGTATCCATCCATATAATACGTAACAATCCCGCTCTGTTCGGACGTAATAACCTCAAAAGAAGAGGGAAGTCCCGCCGTATCACTCAGAACTGTCAGATTCTCAAGCAGGTTCAGATCAAGCCGCTCCTGAATCTGAATCATGATATCATCCTTAATCTCGTATACGGCACTGTAATCAAGACTGCTGAAATCCTCCCGGAACGAAAAGATCATGTCCTGAATACTGGAAATATCGCTGTCGGTCAGAGTCACGCTCCCTGCGTCCGCCGTCAGGATATCATAAGTATCCCTGCTCTCGTCAATCGAATATACAGCATGATTCTTCGCAACCCGTTCACTGTCACTCAGATAATAATTCAGATACCCGGCTCTGGGCGTATACACAACTTCCTCCTCTCTCAGTATGATGCCGGTTACGATATTATCCTGCGCAAGCGTATCCGCCTGCACTTCAAAAATAGACACCTGGTCTTTTGAAAAATATAGACAGATATATATGATAAGATATATAAATACGAAAAGGAAGATGATCAAGCCTATATTCAGATCTCTGCGCTTTTTAAACCGGGATATTTTTCCTGTCTTCCTACTTGCCAAACCATCACCTCCATTCTGTACTTACCCTATTATACTGTTATTTGCGCGAATTTTAAAGTCCTATTTGAAAAAAATATGGATTTTAGAGCGCTGAATAAATACGGTTCAAACCGTAGATACTACTTGTAAATATTCCTGAAAGGAGGAGCGATCCGAATGAAGGTATTGGATTATATCGCACTTGCGATTGTTATTATCGGCGCAGTAAACTGGGGATTAATCGGATTCTTTCGATTTGATCTGATTCGCGTTCTATTCGGCGATATGACAATGATATCCAGAATCATATATGGACTGGTAGGCCTCTGCGGTTTGTACGCGATTACTTTTTTTGGAAGAATCAGAAACGGAGAATAAGCGGTCATAAAAAAGAGCTGCCGCCAGACAGACCCCGGCGGCAGCCCTTTCTATGAATTCGTTACAGAGAAACAATCACATACTTCGTCGCCATTTCAGGAAGATCAACGCCATTCATTGACATACTGATGACAATATCAATCTGAAACTTACTGGAAATTAATTCAAGCTTTTCCATAACCATGGGAATGTCACTCACATCGGTGCAGGCTATTTTTAAGAAGCTGTCGATATAGATTTTCTCCAGGTCGTGATCCTGGGATATCAGGCCGCATAAAAATCCAAGGAATTCCTTCGGCTCTTCCACGAGATAGTCTCTTACATTAATCAGACGGACCTTGTTGCTCAATTCGTACATATGCTTATTACTCTTATCCAGGTAAACGATGCTGCCCTTCATAGACGCCACGTCAGAGTTCACCTTGTCTAACAGTATCTTGGTCTTGCCCTTGCCCTTTTCTCCAGCGATAATCTGTATCATAGTGATTTCCTCCTTAAAATTAGTCAGTATGTTGAAAAAATAGGTATGTCTACAGTTATTATAGTACATCATAAACAAAAATACAACCGTTATTTTTATAAAATTCGTACAAAATAAAAAGCTGATCCCCGTATTATCAGGGAACCAGCTCCATCAGATGAGACATCTGTTCATATAATTCCGTCTGACTGTCAGCGTCGAAAATCTCCGCGATATAGCCGTTCCCGCTTCCGTCGCGAAAATAGAGAATCAGGCAACATCCCGCGTTCGAGGTCGTTCCCGTCTTGCCCCCGATTACCGTAATTCCGGATGGGGCATCGGCCTGTCCGGTAAAATACAGGTTCGTACTCTCGAACTCCCGGCTGACAGGATTGCCCAGAGCATCCCGGTATTCTGCCGTATACTCAGGAAGATTGAGAAACGCAAGAAACGTCTCATATTCCAGCAGCTCCCGGAAAACAAGATACATATCATACACCGTCGTATAATGCTCGTCATCATGCAGGCCGTGCGAATTCGTAAAATGGGTATCCACCGCTCCGAGAGCATGGGCCTCTTCATTCATCAGATTGACAAAGGCTTCCTCCGATCCTGCGATATGTTCAGCAAGAACAATTCCCGCGTCATTGCCAGAATAGACAAGAAGGCTTCCAAGCAATGTCTCCACGCTGATTCGATCGCCTTCCTCAAACCCGCACAGCTTGGCTCCCGCCACCGGAATATGGGATGCATTATAGCTGACCGTCGCAACATCGTCCAGATTCGCGTATTTCAGCGTAACAAGCGCGGTCAAAAGCTTCGTAACGCTGGCCGGATACTTCTGTTCATAGACATTATTCGCGAAAATAACCTCAGTGCTGTCAACTCCCGCCAGGAGGACGGAAGGAGCC
>CALWGS010000233.1 GCA_944380155.1 uncultured Lachnospiraceae bacterium | reverse complement strand
AAGTCTTATGTTGCGAAGCTGATCAGGGAACATTTCCGGGTTGCCGTGATTGATACGGATTCCCTGGCGAAAGAACTGATGAAACAGGGAGAAAGCGTCTATAACCGCGTGGTAGAGCAGTTCGGTTCCGGTATCCTGGCAAAGGACGGGGAAATTGACAGGCAGACGCTTGCCCGAATTGTATTCTCCGATCCGAAGAGGCTTGCGATGCTGGATTCGCTGACCCATCCCGCCGTACAGGAGAGGGTGCTTCAGCTGGTACAGGAATACAGAGAATCGGGGAAGTACCGGGCCGTGCTGGTGGAGACGGCGCTTCTGATTGAGGCTGGATATCAGCACTTCTGCGATGAGATCTTCTATGTCCATGCAGACGAGAAGATTCGCCGTATGCGCCTGAAGGAGAGCCGCGGCTATACGGATGAGAAGATCGACGGGATTCTTGACAGCCAGAAGTCGGAGAAGGAGTATGCTCTGCACTCGACCTGGATGATTGAGAATTCTTCGGGGGAGAAGGAGGTCATGCTTCAGCTCTGGCAGATTATGAGTGCGCTTGGAATTTCTTAAAAATCGATAAGAACTGATTTTTGAAATTGTCAAACTATTCAATATGAGTTATAATGAACTTGGCTGCCGGAATCGGCGGGTTTGGAGGATTGATCATACATGGAGAATAAGGATTTTGGAAATCAGATTCAGGATATTGTTCAGAATTCCCTGAACAATATGGACTTTAAGGATTTGAATAAGAAGATTGAGAATACCGTGAACACGACCATTGCAGAGGTCAGAAAAAGTCTGAAGCTGGAGAACGGGGCGGCAGAGCAGCAGCCGGATCGAGGAGTTGTCGAGGATGCGCAGGGGACTGCGTATGAATCATACAGGGAGTATAATGAACGGGAGAAGGCAAGGAGAAGAGAGGGGGCCTACGGCTCGGCCCGTCCGGACCACCACCGAACAGGGAACGCAGGATCCTACGGGCAGCAGAGAAGATGGACAGAACAGAGCAGTTCCTCCACACAGGGGAGTTCTGCGGCGCAGGCAGGACGGGATGCTTCGTACCGGACGCAGAACGGAAGGCCCTATAAGGATAGAGAAGAGAGACAGGTTCCTCCGTCTTTTTCCAGCGTGTATAGAACGAAGGAAGAGATTCAGACATCGGGGAGTCCGCGTCGGAGTGCGGACGTCAGGAGGGAGAAGCGGCCGGTTGAGGTTCCGATCAGCAGGAATCCGTATGGTCGGATCTCCAGTGTTCTGTATATCATATTCTTTGGATTTATGATATTAGGGCCGTTGGCATTGACGGCAATGATCTGGGCGATGGTCGCGGTTGTAGACGGATCGTCTTATGAACTGATGACCTTTCTTCGGGTCTTTCTGGCCGTGTTCCTGCCGTTGATTCTAATCAGCGGCGGGATGACGCTTCGGGGAATCTCCCAGCGTAAGAGACTCAAGCGCTTCCGGACATATGTCAGAGAGCTGAACGGGCGCAGTTATATTTCCGTGAAGGAGCTGGCGTATCGCACGAATCAGTCCGAGAAGTTCCTCGCAAAGGATCTCCAGAAGATGATTCAGCATAGAATGTTCACGGAAGGGCACTTGGACAGGCAGAATACCTGTCTGATGGTAACAAACGAGGCTTATGAACAGTATCTTGGGGCTCAGAACTCTCTTGAAGAGCGTCAGAGACAGGCAAAGATTAAGGCACAGGAGGAGAGGCAGGAGAAGCAGAATCAGGAGAGAGCTGCGAAAGAGAAGGCGAAGGGTACACAGGCTGCCTCCGATCTTCCCGAGGAACTGCGCAGTGTGATCGCGGAGGGCAGAGAGTATATACGCCAGATGAGAGAGGCGAATGATGCGATTCCGGGCGAGGACATATCGAGGAAGTTAACCAGACTTGAGATTATTATAGATAAGATATTTACCCATGTAGAGAAGCATCCGGAACAGACGGATGAGCTTCATAAGTTCATGAATTATTATCTGCCTACCACACTGAAGCTGGTTAACGCGTACCGCGAGTTCGATGCTCAGCCGGTGCAGGGTGAGAATATCCGTAAGGCCAAGCAGGAGATTGAGGATACACTGGATACGATTATCAGTGCGTTTGAGAAGCTGTTCGACAGTATGTTCGAGGATGCTGCCATGGATATCTCGACCGATATCTCCGTACTGGAGACGATGCTGGCACAGGAGGGACTGACCGGGCGGGATTTCGCGGATCAGCAGCGCTGATAATAATGAGAGATGAGTAAAGCAAGTATAAGGAGGATATTAAAGTGAGCGAAGAAGAGAAGAAGATAACACTAGAAGAACCGATTCCAACCCCTACGCTTGTATTTGACGGACTGGCGCAGGAGGAGCCCGCAGCGCCTGTTGTGCAGAAGCAGGAGGAGCCTGCGGCTCCCGAATTTGATGAGAGCTCTCTGACAGAAGCGGAGCGCAAGATGGTGGATGATTTTGCTTCTAAGATTGAGCTCTCCAATTCCAATATGATTCTGCAGTACGGAGTCGGGGCACAGAAGAAGGTGGCGGATTTCTCGGAAACGGCCCTGAGCAACGTCAGAACGAAGGATCTGGGCGAGATTGGCGATATGCTCTCCGGAGTTGTGACAGAGCTTAAGAACTTTGAGGTGGAAGAGGAAGAGAAGGGAATCTTCGGGTTCTTTAAGAAGAGCAGCAATAAGATGACGGCGATGAAGGCCAAGTATGACAAGGCGGAATCGAATGTGAATAAGATTGTACGCGTGCTTGAGGATCATCAGGTACAGCTGCTGAAGGATGTCGCGATGCTGGATAAGCTCTATGAGCTGAATAAGGTTTATTTCAAGGAGCTGTCGATGTATGTGCTGGCAGGGAAGAAGAAGCTTGCGAAGGTAGAGCGCGAGGAGCTTCCTGCCCTGCAGGAGAAGGCAAAGAAGAGCGGTCTGCCGGAGGATGCGCAGGCGGTGAATGATCTGGCGGCTCTGTGCAATCGTTTCGAGAAGAAGATTCACGATCTGGAGCTGACCCGCATGATTTCGATTCAGATGGCTCCTCAGATTCGTCTGGTTCAGAGCAATGATACGATGATGTCGGAGAAGATTCAGTCCACTCTGGTGAATACGATTCCGCTCTGGAAGAGCCAGATGGTTCTCGCGCTTGGAGTTGCCCATTCCGGCGAGGCTGCCAGGGCGCAGAGAGAGGTTACAGACATGACGAATGAGCTGCTTCGTAAGAATGCGGCGACCCTGAAGATGGCTACCATCGAGACGGCGAAGGAATCCGAGAGAGGCATTGTGGACATTGAGACGCTGAAGACGACGAATGAGTCTTTGATCTCTACGTTAGATGAAGTGATGCGGATCCAGACTGAGGGACGCCAGAAGAGGAAAGAGGCTGAGGTTGAGCTGAATCGTATCGAGAATGAGCTGAAATCAAAGCTGTTAAGCATGAGGGCTTAAGATTCGGAAGCAGGACGGCGTTGGAAGAGCATAGAAAATGACAGAATGCCATACAAAGAAGCAGGAAGGAATACGAAAAGATCGCCCTTCCTGCTTTTTTTATCTGTTCCGGAGCCTGTCTGCTTGGGAATCCGTCCTGTATCGAAACCTGCGTTGTTTCCGTACCAAAGCCTTCCTTACGCCGGCTCCTGCTCCTGTTTCTGGATATTCTTCACCGCGGTGGCGAGCATGAGCTTAATCCGGTTGAGCTGATTCACCTCACTTGCGCCCGGGTCATAATCGACCGCGACAATATTCGCTTCCGGGCAGCGGCGGCGCAGCTCCTTGATTACGCCCTTGCCGACAACATGGTTCGGGAGGCAGCCGAACGGCTGCGTACATACAATATTTCTGACGCCGGAATGGATCAGCTCCATCATCTCGCCGGTCAGGAACCATCCTTCCCCGGTCTGATTGCCGGTGGATACGATGGGCTCAGCCATCTTTGCAAGGGTGGAAATCTCCTGCGGGGGAGCAAAGCGCCTGCTCTCCGAGAGTGCCCTCTTCGATTCCTTCCTGCAAAATTCCAGCATTTTGATGGCGAGATTGCCGAAGAAAGCCGATTTCCTGCTCTTGCCCAGGTAATCCGCTTTGAAGTTACTGTTATACGCACAGTAAAGAAGGAAATCCAGCAGATCCGGCATAACCGCCTCCGCACCCTCTGCTTCCAGCAGATCCACAAGATAATTATTAGCGGACGGGAGGAACTTGACCAGGATTTCGCCGACAATTCCTACTTTTGGCTTCACAATGGTCTCATCTAACTCCAATTCATCAAAATCCTTGATAATGCCGCGGATGTTGCGCTTGAACTCCGACCAGCTGCCGTTGGTAACAGACTTCTGACAGATCTTGCGCCATTTATCATGCAGGGCGTTCGCGGACCCGGGCACCTTCTCATAGGGCCTGGTCTTATAGACGACACGCATGAAGATATCTCCATATACCACCGCCTGCATGGCGCGGATCAGAAGCTGGGGAGTAAAGGTCATGCCGGGGTTCTTCTCCAGTCCGTTCGCGCTGATTGAGATTACGGGAACCTGACTGAAGCCCGCCTTGTTCAGTGCCCTGCGGATGAATCCGATGTAATTGGTTGCACGGCAGCCGCCTCCGGTCTGGGTAATCATAACCGCCGTCTTATTCGGGTCATATTTGCCGGATAAGAGAGCTTCCATGAACTGGCCGACCACGATCAGGGATGGATAGCAGGCATCGTTATTCACGTACTTTAAGCCGGTATCGACCGCACTGCGGTTGCTCGGCAGTACCTCGACGCGGTATCCGCACGAACGCATGGCGGGTTCCAGAATGTCGAAGTGGATCGGCGACATCTGCGGGGAGAGCAGGGTGTATTCCTTGCGCATCTCCTTCGTGAAGACCACGCGCTGGTAGGCGGCGGACTTCACCTTCGGCTGGTAGTGCTTTCTCTCCCTGTCGCGTACAGCGGACAGGAGCGAACGGATACGGATTCTGGCAGCGCCGAGGTTATTCACCTCGTCGATCTTAAGCACGGTATAGATCTTCCCGGCAGAGGTGAGGATGTCGCTCACGCCGTCCGTTGTAACCGCGTCGAGCCCGCAGCCGAAGGAGTTGAGCTGAATCAGCTGGAGGTTCGGCTGAGTTCTGACATAGGAGGCGGCGGCATAGAGCCTGGAGTGATACATCCACTGATCAATTACGATGAGCGGACGCTCCACCTCTCCCAGGTTCGAGATACTGTCCTCGGTCAGCACAGCCACACCGTAGGAATTGATCAGCTCCGGGATACCGTGGTTAATCTCCGGATCGATATGGTACGGGCGTCCGGCAAGGACAATGCCCATACGTCCGGTCCGGTTCAGGTATTCCATCGTCTCCCGGCCCTTCTTGTACATATCGTTTCTTGCGGATGCCATCTCCGCCCACGCGGCCGCGGCCGCAGCTTTCGTCTCCTCCGCCGGAATGTGATTGTGCTCAAGCATAATCTCAACAAGGCGGTTGGTTACAATCTCCTCACTTTCAAGAGAAAGGAACGGATTCTGGAAATTCACATGCTCCGTTACCAGCTCCTCTACGTTATTCTTGATATTCTCCCCGTAGGAGGTTACGATCGGGCAGTTATAGTGGTTGCCCACTCCCTTAATCTCCGGACGCTCATATGGGACACAGGGGTAGAAGATGTACTTGATTCCCTGTTTGATCAGCCACATAATATGTCCGTGTGCGAGCTTAGCCGGATAGCACTCGGATTCGCTTGGGATGGACTCAATGCCCATCTCATAGATCTTATGCGTGGACGGCGGGGAGAGAATGACACGGTAGCCAAGCTTTGTAAAGAATGTGAACCAGAACGGGTAGTTCTCATACATATTCAATACTCTCGGAATTCCGACAACACCTCTTGGAGCCCGATCCTCGGCCAGAGGCTCATAGGAGAAGAGACGCTGGCTCTTATACTCGAACAGGTTCGGAATATTTTCTTTATTCTTCTCCTTCCCCAGCCCACGTTCGCAGCGGTTGCCGGAAATAAAGCGGCGTCCGCCCGTGAACCGGTTAATGGTCAGCAGGCAGTTATTCGTACAGCCCTTGCAGCGGGTCATGCTTGTCTCAAACTTCAGATCCGCGATCTGATCAATGGAGAGCATAGTGGTCTCTTCCCCGTCATAGTGCTCCCGAGCAATTAAGGCCGCGCCGAACGCGCCCATGATTCCCGCAATATCAGGGCGCACCGCCTCACAGCCGGAGATTCTCTCGAAGCTTCGAAGCACCGCGTCATTATAGAAGGTACCGCCCTGTACAACGATATTCTCTCCAAGATCCTTCGGATCAGAAATCTTAATTACCTTGTATAAGGCGTTCTTGATTACCGAATATGCCAGTCCGGCCGAGATATCGGCAACCGTCGCGCCTTCCTTCTGCGCCTGTTTCACCTTGGAATTCATGAATACGGTGCAGCGGGTTCCAAGGTCGATCGGATTCTTCGCGAACAGCGCAACCTTGGCGAAATCCGAGACTTCATAATTCAGGGACTTTGCAAAGGTCTCGATAAAGGAACCGCAGCCGGAGGAGCATGCCTCATTGAGCTGAACGCTGTCAACGGTCTGGTTCTTGATCTTGATGCACTTCATATCCTGCCCGCCGATGTCAAGAATACAGTCCACGTCCGGTTCAAAGAACGCGGCTGCGTAATAATGTGCTACAGTCTCAACCTCACCCTCATAAAGCATGAGGGCGGCCTTAATCAGTGCTTCTCCATAACCTGTGGAACAGGAGCGCACAATCTTCGCGTCATCGGGAAGCAGGGTATAGATTTCCTTAATCGCGGCAATCGTCGTCTTTAACGGACTGCCGTTATTATTGCTGTAAAAGGAGTAGAGAAGAGTGCCGTTCTCATCGACAACGGCAGCCTTTGTGGTCGTGGAACCGGCATCGATTCCGAGGAAGCAGTTCCCGTGGCAGTTTTTGATATCCCCTTTTTTCACGGTATGTCTGGCATGCCGTGCGCGAAATGCGTCGTATTCCTCTTCATTCGAAAACAACGGCTCCAGGCGGTTCACCTCAAAGTCCATTTTGATGCCGCTCTTCAGACTGTCCTTTAAGTTCGTAAGAGAGACCGGATCAGCCGTACAATTCATCGCTGCGCCAATCGCAGCGAACAGATGAGAATGCTCCGGTGCAATGATCTGATCTCCGCTCAGGTTCAGGGTCCGGATAAACGCCGCCTTCAGCTCCGGAAGGAAATGCAGCGGGCCGCCGAGGAAAGCGACATTGCCGCGTATGGGCTTGCCGCAGGCTAATCCGCTGATTGTCTGGTTGACGACGGCCTGGAAGATAGAAGCAGCCAGGTCGGGCTTCGTCACTCCGTCATTAATTAACGGCTGGATATCTGACTTGGCAAATACGCCGCATCGCGCCGCGATCGGATAGATTGCCTTATAATCCTTCGCATATTCATTCAGACCGGCCGCGTCGGTCTTAAGCAAAGACGCCATCTGATCAATAAAAGAACCTGTGCCGCCTGCACAGATGCCGTTCATTCTCTGATCAATACCGCCTGTAAAATATATAATTTTAGCGTCCTCTCCTCCCAGTTCAATTGCAACGTCAGTGTGGGGCGCGTAATCCTGAAGTGCAGTTGAAACGGCAACGACCTCCTGGATAAACGGGATCTCCAGATGCTTCGATATGGTCAGACCGCCTGAGCCTGTAATCATTGAAGTTACCTGAATCCCTCCGAGCTTATCCTCCGCCTTCGCAAGAAGATCAGCCAGCGTTGACTGTATATTTGCAAAATGACGTTCATAATCGGAAAACAGGATATCGTTCTTATCGTTCAGGATCGCGATTTTTACGGTTGTGGAACCGATGTCGATCCCAAGCCGGTATATGGTTTGTTCCATAAAATCACCTTGCCTTCCTTCTGGTATTCCTTCGCTATTATACGACAGTTGCCGCGGAAATTCAACAAAATAGTTTTTGGAAACACGAAGCTTTTCTAAGCTTTCCGTAAAAATATTATTAAAATCACATAAAGCGGCAGAGAGAAATTCTGCGAAATCAGAAAAAAACAGTGGTGTTTTACTGGAAGTTGTGCTATACTAAGCAGTATCTGAGCAGAATTCTGCTCTGACGCGGAGTGTTTACCGAGACTTCTGAAAAGCGCGTCTTACCGGGCGCAGGATAAGGCGTATTTTTCAGTTGTTTCGGCATCTCCGCGGAATTTCATTTCATAAAGGAGAATCAGAGATGTATAAAAGTTTTTCGATGGAGCTTGCAGGAAGAACTCTGACCGTGGATATCGACAGGGTCGCGAAGCAGGCGAATGGTGCTGCGCTGATGCATTATGGTGATACGGTTGTTTTATCAACGGCAACCGCTTCGGAAAAGCCCAGAGAAGGAATTGATTTCTTCCCTTTAAGC
>CALWGS010000232.1 GCA_944380155.1 uncultured Lachnospiraceae bacterium | reverse complement strand
GTTACCGGACTAACGTTCCGGTTATGGATATTATTGTGGAGAAGATTACGGTATCCCTTCAGTTCGGTTTGATGTCGATTGCGCTTTCCATGCTGGTCGGGTTCCCGCTCGGAATTTTGATGGCGCGCTCGAAGGGAAAGTTCTGGGATAAGTTCGGTACGGTCTTTATCGTATTTATTCAGGCGGTTCCGGCAGCTGTCTATTATCTCTTTATTCAGGTCTACGGCACGGAGCTTTTCCATATCAGTATGCTGTACAATGAGCGCCGGCCGATTACCTGGGTGCTTCCCGTGATTTCCATGTCCCTGGGCAATATTGCATACTATGCGATGTGGCTGAGGCGCTACATGGTGGATGAGAGTAATAAGGATTATGTCAGGCTTGCGAGGGCGAAGGGATTGTCTCAGGGGAAGATTATGAGTAAGCATATCTTTCGCAACGCGTTCGTTCCGATGGTGCAGTACATTCCGAATTCGATTCTCAATACCATTATCGGGTCGATTTATGTGGAGTCTTTGTATTCCATCCCCGGTATGGGAGGTCTTCTGGTTAATGTGATTCAAAGACAGGATAATACAATGGTTCAGGCGCTTGTCATTATCTTTGCCAGTGTCGGCATTCTGGGCCTGGTGCTCGGCGATCTGCTGATGTGTATTGTGGATCCGAGAATCAGCTTTACAAAGAAGGGAGGAGCCCGCTGATGACAATCAGAGACAGGAAGTTAAAGAAGCTTGAGCCGGCCATCACGGGGCAGATCGGGAAGAAATTGTCCGCGAAGGAGGGGTTTGAATTCGCGGAGTATGATAATACCCGAGCCGAACGGGGCGGATATTCGAATTATTCCTATTGGAGGAGTACCTTCCAGACGTTTCGGAAGAACCGGGTCGCGATGGCGCTGCTGATTGTAGTTCTCCTGATTCTGCTGTTTACCTTTATTCAACCCTTCCTGCCGGGACAGAGGGATCCCAACCTGGTGAATAACGGGCCGGACGGTTATCCGCTGCGCAACAATCCTCCAAGCGGGGAATTCTGGTTCGGCACGAATGAAATCGGACAGGATCTGTGGAGCCGGATCTGGGCCGGAACCAGGAACTCTCTTCTGATTGGGTTCGCGGTTGCGGTTGTGGAGGCGGTGGTCGGGATCTTTGTCGGAGTTCTCTGGGGATATGTCAGGAAGCTGGATTTTATCCTGACGGAGATTTATAATGTCCTTGATAATATTCCGACAACGATTGTGCTGATCCTGTTCTCCTATATTATGAAGCCGAGTGTCCAGTCCCTGATTTTTGCCATGTCCATTACCGGGTGGATCGGGATGGCCAGGTTTATCCGAAACCAGATCGTAATGATCCGCGACAGGGATTATAACCTGGCATCGAGGTGCCTTGGAACGCCCACCCTGCGCATCATCTTTAAGAATCTGCTGCCGTATCTGGTATCGGTGATTATGATGCGGATGGCGCTTGCCATTCCCGGGGCAATCAGCAGCGAGGTATTCATTGCCTATATCGGCCTGGGGCTTCCGATTAGCACACCGGGACTTGGCACGCTGATTAACGAAGGCCGCGCGGTTATGATGGAGGCGTCCCTGCGTTACCAGCTGCTTTTTCCGACGCTGGTATTGTCCGTGATTACAATTTCCTTTTATATTATCGGCAACTCGTTTGCGGATGCGGCGGATCCGAAGAATCATGTATAACGGCAGAAGGGGGCGAGGCATATGGGAAGCCAGAAGATGATACTGTCAGTCAGAGATTTAAATATTAAATTTAATCTGAGAGGGAGAAAGCTCCACGCGATTCGGGACGTGTCGCTGGATGTGTATGAGGGAGAGAGCCTGGCGATTGTGGGAGAGTCCGGCTCCGGCAAGTCAGTGTTCACGAAGGCGTTCATGGGGCTTCTGGACGCGAACGGCTATGTGGAGTCCGGGAGGATTGTCTACCGTGGAACGGATATGGCGGGCTTCACGGAGAAGGAGTGGCTGAAGATTCGGGGGAAGGAGATCGCAATGGTACTTCAGGATCCGATGACAAGCCTGAACCCGCTCAAGACCATAGGAGCACAGATTGGAGAGGCCGTCCGGATGCATCAGGGATTAAAGGGCGATGCCCTGAAATCGGCCGTGGTTGAGATCCTGAAGAATGTGGGGATTACCGAACCGGAACGGCGGGCGAAGCAGTATCCTCATGAGTTCTCCGGAGGAATGAGGCAGCGTGTTGTCATTGCGATTGCGGTTGCCTGCCGTCCGAGAATTCTGATCTGCGATGAGCCGACTACGGCGCTGGATGTTACGATTCAGGCACAGATTTTAAAGCTTTTAAGGGATCTGAAGCAGAAGTTCGATTTGACTACGATTTATATTACGCATGATCTCGGTGTTGTGGCAAATGTTGCGGATCGGATTGCGGTGATGTATGCGGGAGATATTGTTGAGATCGGGAAGAGCGAGGAGGTCTTCTACGATCCGAAGCATCCGTATACCTGGGCTCTTCTGTCCTCCCTGCCGCAGCTTGGAAAGAAAGGCGAGGATCTGTATTCGATTAAGGGAACGCCTCCTAACCTGTTCTATGAAGTGAAAGGGGACGCGTTCGCGGCCAGGAACCCGCAGGCGCTGAAAATCGACTTCGAGGAGCGGCCGCCGTATTTTGATGTTACGGAAACACATAAGGCGAGAACCTGGCTTCTTGACCCGAGAGCGCCCAAGGTAGAGCCGCCGGAGCATATCAGGGAGCTTAGAAAGCTGGGAGGGAAGTACAATGCAGGGAAATAAGAAGGATGTCGTACTCAGCCTCAGGAATCTGGAGGTGACCTTCGGGGAAAAGAGAAAGAAATTCGTTGCCGTCCGGAATGTCAGCTTTGATATCTGCCGCGGAGAAACCTTCGGGCTGGTCGGAGAGTCCGGCTCCGGCAAGACGACCATCGGCCGCGCGATTGTGAGAATTCATCCGACCAGCGCGGGAGACATTCTGTTCAACGGACAGCGGATTAACGGCGTGATTTCAAAAGAGCTGGATCATGAGGTCACACAGAAGATTCAGATGATCTTCCAGGATCCGATGGCTTCTTTGAATGAGAGGGCCAAGGTAGATTATATTGTATCCGAGGGGCTGTACAATCTGAAGAAGAAGCTGAGTGAGGCCGAGAGGAAGAAGAGGGTGGAGAAGGCTCTGTTAGATGTCGGACTTCTTCCGGAGTTCGCCAGCCGTTTTCCGCATGAGTTCTCCGGAGGGCAGCGCCAGAGGATCGGGATTGCAAGGGCGCTGATCATGGAGCCGGAATTCATTGTCGCAGATGAGCCGATCTCCGCGCTGGATGTCTCCATCCGGGCGCAGGTCTTGAATCTGTTATCCGATCTTCAGAAGAAGCGGGGACTGACCTATCTGTTCATTGCGCATGATTTGTCGGTGATGCGCTTTATCGCGGATCGGATCGCGGTGATCCATAAGGGCCGGATTGTGGAGCTGGCCGAGACGGAGAAGCTCTTCGCCAATCCCCTCCATCCATATACCAGGGCGCTTCTGTCTGCCATTCCGATGCCTGATCCGATTGCCGAGCAGAAGAAGGTGCTGCTGGTCTATGATCCGTCCTGCCATGATTATTCGGTTGATAAGCCGAGGTGGCTGGAAATCGAGCCGGATCATTTTGTATACGGGAATGAGAAGGAGTTTGAGGAATATCGCCGGATCTTAAGCTCGTCTACAGGCGCAGGGGGTGTATGAGATGCGGACGGAAGAAGATGCATTGATTCAGGTTCCGATTGCTTCGCTTTATAAAGTACCGGAGAGGAATTCTTCTCTTGAGGATGAGGCGCTGTACGGAATGAAGGTCAAGGTGCTATCCTGGGAGAATTCGGACTGGGCGCGGATTCGGACACACTACCGCTATGAGGGGCTGGTGAGCCGGTCGGATCTGATGCCGGAAGAGGGCAGAATAGCCGAATGGGACGCGGGGGAGAAGATGGTTGTGACCGGATCCTATGCCGATGTGCTGACCCTGCCGAAGGTACAGG
>CALWGS010000231.1 GCA_944380155.1 uncultured Lachnospiraceae bacterium | reverse complement strand
ATTTATCTATAATTTCGCAGCCCTGGAGCAGGATCAGGAGGAATTCCGCAAGGCGATTCGGTCGGTATGTCTTGAAGTGGAGATTCCAGTTCTCATCGGCTGTCCGGTCAGACGTCTTGAGGATGTGAAGAAGGCGCTCTATACCGGTGCCGCACAGGTCGTGATTCCATACGCAAGGCTTGAGGACAAGGGTGTGATTCAGGAAGCAGGCAGGCGATTCGGCAGAGATAAGATTCTGGTGCTGCTTGACGCAAGCGGCATGGGCACGGACGGTGCACCGCTTCCCTTCGCGGAGCCGTTTGCGCCGGTTAAGACGGAGAACGGGGAGAGGACCGTGCTGTCCATGTTGAAGGAGTACGGCGCGGCCGGAGCGGTTCTGAAGCATGTCACGCTGACCGGGCCGGTGAAGGAGCGTCTTGAGAATTCCGAGCTTCCAATCATTATCAGGGACAGCTTAATCCGCAATGACATGGAAGAGCTGCTTGCCGTGGACCGGGTCATCGGTGTAGCTACGAATTACTATGAGAACAAAGACATCCGCAAGATTAAGAGGGGATTAAAGGAGGCCGGATTCCCGGTCAACACCTTTGAGAGCAGCATAAGCTTTTCGGATTTTAAGAAGAATTCGGACGGGCTGGTTCCGGTGGTGGTACAGGATTATAAAACGAATGAGGTTCTGATGGTGGCTTATATGAATGAAGAAGCATATCGTCAGACCATTGAGACCGGACGCATGACCTATTACAGCCGGAGCAGGAAGAAGCTCTGGGTGAAGGGGGAGACATCCGGACATTTTCAGTATGTCAGGGAGCTTCGGATTGACTGCGATCGGGATACCATCCTTGCCAGAGTAAAGCAGCTCGGGCCCGCCTGTCATACCGGCAGCCGCACCTGCTTCTTTACGGAGCTGGTTCATCATGAATATGACACGGTGAATCCGCTTACGGTATTAGAAGATGTCTATGCGGTTATAATGGATAGAAAGGAGCATCCGAAGGAAGGCTCCTATACAAATTACCTGTTTGACAAGGGAATCGACAAGATTCTTAAGAAGTGCGGGGAGGAGGCCGCGGAGATTATCATTGCGGCCAAGAATCCGGATTCGGAGGAGCTGAAATATGAAATCTCGGATTTCCTCTATCATATGATGGTTCTTATGGCAGAGAAGGGAGTTGCCTGGGAGGATGTGATCAGGGAGCTCGCCCACAGAAGATAACCGTGAAAGGATGTGGGACGGATGGGGCTGTTGGAGGAATTGGCCCGAACGGGGCTTTGGTACCTGTGTTTACTTGGAATATCTGCGGCGGGAACAGCAGTCGGAGCCTTTCTGCGCAGACGAAAGGACGCGGGGAAGGAATGGCCGGAGTAAGTATGCGTCACCCGGGCTCCCTAGACGGGAGCCTCAAAAAGTCCAAGCTGCGGAGGATATCCGGTGAACCAGACAAAGCACAGGAAGATCAGAAGAAATATGGCGAGTCCGCCGGGGAAAGAGGCCTTAGAATCGGGCCTCTTTTTTTCGTCCTTAACAGCGCGGGTGCTTAGCAGGAATGCGCCGGTGACGCCAATCAGGAATGCAGCGATATCAAGAGGAAAGTAATTGCGTCCGAGGATTCCGGTGTAGGTATAAAACACGGCGGTGATAAGAAACATTCCCGCAAGGCTTCCAAGTGCCCGGGCTTTGAAGAGCCCGGGAAAGCAGCCGCGCAGAAGGATGGATTCTCCCGTGGAGTAGAGGAACATCGGCATGAACAGCAGCTTCAGATGTTCCCAGGTACTTTCGTTGACCGCACTGAAGAAGGATACGATTACCATCTTACCGCTCCAGTCATATGTAAAATGCAGCAGAGTTCCCAACACAATCGTGAACAGGATGCCGATTAGGGTGGAGCGGTTCAGATTCTCCGATGTACAGGATAGTTTCATGGAAAACCTCCGTCTTGGCGTCCGGCGCCGGATAATCTGCCATATAGTATATGCGGAGTGTGCTCTCCTATGCGTGGGGAATGTTTGTGAATTCAGAGATTTCCCGGCTGACCGTGCAGAGATCGTCCGTGCTTAAATCATGAATGTCCTCGTGTCCGGTAATCCGGGCGATGGTTTCCAGTTCACGAGCGGAAACGGTTAAGTAATTCTCAACCCTCTTAGCTGCCGCTTCGATCGAGAGGCGTCTGCGAAGCTCAGGATCCTGCGTAGCGGCACCGACCGGGCACATCCCCGAATTGCAGATGCGGTACTTCTGACAGGCGGCTGCCATCAAAGCGGCAGAGGCGACGGCAACTGCGTCCGCTCCCATTGCGATGGCCTTGGCAAAGTCCGTTGAGACCCTAAGTCCTCCGGTGATTACAAGGGAGATATCCGGGGCGTGTTCGTTTAAGAATTTCCTTGCGCGATACAGGGCATAAACGGTCGGGAGAGAGGCTGCTTCTTTCAGGAGCTTTGGACTGGCGCCGGTTGCTCCGCCCCTTCCGTCTATTGTGATAAAATCCGGTTCGGCAAAGACCGCGAATGCGAGATCGCGTTCAATATGCCCGGCTGCAAGCTTGATTCCGATCGGCCTTCCAAGCGATATGTCACGCAGGGAGGAGACAATCATCCTCAGATCTTCCTTCGTGCGGATGAACTCAAAGCGGGAGGGGCTGATAATATCCTCATTCATTGCCTTTCCGCGGATCTGCGCAATTTCCTGCGTTACCTTCTCGCCGGGAAGGTGACCTCCCATACCGGGCTTGGTTCCCTGTCCGATTTTAATTTCGATTGCGTCGGCGGCTCTCAGATTCTCGGTTGTGACGCTGTAGACATTGGGAACATATTCAAAGATATAGCGCCAGGAGCTTTGCATTTCTTCGGGTAGGATGCCGCCTTCTCCGCTGCACATCGCGGTCTTCGCTGCGGCGGAGCCCTTGGCAAGCGCAAGCTTCACCTCTTTGGAGAGCGCTCCGAAGGACATATGCGAGATATAGACGGGGCTTTCAAGAACTAACGGTCTGGCGGCGTTCTTCCCGATCACGGTTCTGATATTGACCGGAGCGTCCTCTTCAAGCGGCATCGGATCAAGCTGTGCGCCGAGAATGAGGATGTCGTCCCAGCCTGTGACGGGAAGGGTTGTATTCATGGCTTCGATGATGGTTCTTCCGGTCACAGCCATCTCGTGAATATCCCCCATATGGCGATCATACGGATCACTGGAGCGTTTAAATTCTTTGGGATAGTCAAGAGAGAGCTCTTTCCTGGCGGTCTGCCCGGGTACTGTCTCCGGTGCAGTTTCGCGGAAGCGTTCTGCGGGGGCGTGGCAGATTGGGCATTCCCATCCGGGCGGAAGAGAGGTGAACAGGGTTCCTTCCATAGATTCATCATAGACAAAGCCGCATACGTCACATTTGAAATTTGCCATAGTAACCTCCTTTTTGTGATATTATTCCTGATATTGGAAATTATAGCATGAAAATAGACAAAACACCAGAAGAATATACAGAATTTTCTGGTGTTTTGTCAAAACAATCTTTAAAATCTCAGAAGGAACCGTCAGGAGCTGCTTCGTTTAACCGGCCGCCTCTTTTGCCGTCTCCGCCGCGTCCACCGTCAAATCCGCCGCCGGAACCGCCGAAATTTCCGAATCCGCCGGATGCCGTTTTCCCGGTTTCGTCCACGCTGGTAAGGGAGCCGGTGAGTGTAATCTCAGCTGTCTGCGTGCCATCTGTGGAGCTTTCGCTTCTTTCATATCCGTCCTCGTTCAAATCAGCCGTACCGCCGGTGTACAGGGTATAGACAGCGTCTTCGGTAAATTCCGGGAGGCTTATAATCACGCTCTGATAAGTCTTTAAAGGCGCGAAGCTCAGCAGAGGAGTTCCGTCTTCATCTGCGATATGAAGGAGGGTTCCCGCCTGCTGCACAAAGGAGAAGGTGATCAGAAGCGAGCACTGGGAGGAGGAAGTGCCCAAAGTCTGTGTCATTCCCGCGCTGCCAGCCGCAACCAGGATGCCGCCCGAGATCGTGCAGCTTCCCCCGTAATCCAGCGAGCCGTCTCCGCTGCTTACCGGTCCGTTAATCAGTACGGTGCCTCCGGTTATGGTCAGGTCACCGTTCGAGTCGATTCCGTCTCCTGAGGCGTCTATGACAAGATAGCCGCCGTTAATGGTAATCTGATATTCATTGCTGCCAAAGAAGCTGTCCATTCCCGGACGGCCTCCGGGCATATTGGTGTCGGTGCCGCCTGCCGCGTTCATTCCGTCATCCGACGCGGTCAGGCGGATGGTTCCGCCGTTTACCGTTACCGCGGCACCCTCGAGTCCTTCAAAGCTGGAAGCAATGAGAATCTCCCCGTCCTCTATGGTAAGATCGGAGTCCGCATGGAACGCGTCATCTCCGGTATCAATCGTAAAGCTTCCTCCGTCTATGAGGATGGAACCGCTGGTATGAACCGCGTCATCCGCGCAGTCCAGGACGAAGGTTCCTCCGGTTACGATCAGACTGCTGCCTGCCTTCAGTCCTTTCTGGCTCTCCGACGCATCTGCGGAGGCATCGGATCCGCTTCCGCAGACAAGGTCAAAGCTTCCCCCGTTAATCTGCAGAGCGGTTTCTGCCTGGATTCCGTCATTGCCGGACACGATCCGGAAGCTCCCGCCGTCAAGAATGATATACCCCTGATCGGACTCTGAATCATTATTGGATTTCAGACCGTCCAATCCCGCCGTAATATCAAAGCTTCCCCCATTAATGCTGACCGAATCCCTGCCCCGGATCCCATCTTCTACAGCAGTAACCGTAATGGTTCCGCCCGTGATCTTCAGATCATTCTTGCTTGCGATCCCGTCTTTATAATTTCCTTCCACCGCCAGGGATCCGCTCCCGGTAATGCTTAAGTCATCTTTGCTGAAGATAGCGGCATTCGGCTCATCTTCGGATTCATTTGAATCGATATATTTGGAGGCGTCGCTGATGTAATTCTCAGACCCGTCCGCCAGGATCAGAACGGTTTTATCCGCGTTCTCAACGTAGATTGGGGCACTGTCGGAGCTTGTGATGCTGACTCCGTTAAGTACCAGCCTGACATCATCCTCATCCCCGGCATCCACTATGATTTGCCCGTCAGTCAGAGTGCCGCTGATGACATAAGTTCCGTTCTCCGTAATGGTAATGATCGATCCGTCCGCGGCGGCTCCGTTCCCGGAAATTTCGGCCGAATCGCCGTCAAGCGTGATGACGCAGGCCGAGGAGATATCATAAGTAGCGTCGGTATCCTTCGACTTATACTCCGCAGTCAGATAAGTGAAATCGGTTCCGGCAGAAGAGGAAGAAGTATCCTCTTCCTGTGCAGATTCGGAATCCTCCTGAGTCTGAGTCTGTGTCGTGGAGGCTTCGGCTTCGGAATCTTCCTCCTGTCCGCAGCCGGAGAGAAACATAAGCAGGATGAGACCGGCCGATAACAGACCAGTGCGTATCGTATCGTGTCGTTTTCTCATAGATTCACCTCATTTCTGAATTCTGTTGTCCGGATTCTTACAGCTGTTCCTCCCTGCCCGCCGCCCGTCCGCAGGAAATCGTCAGGTTGCCGTTGCGGCAGCGAAGGGCGTCGAGGAACTCCTTTTCTTTGTGATCGTCCTTCAGAATAATTCGATACTGAAGCTCGAATAGACTTCCCATATTGGTGGTCCGTACCCGGTTCAGTTCATGCCGCCTGGTATAGACCTCGAACAGATCCTCAAAGATCCCGTCATAATCGAGGTTCTCCGGTATGGTAATCTTCAGATGCTTCTCGCAGGCCTTTTCTTCCCCGAACGGAATGCTGTACAGGAAGACGGTCATAGGCAATAAAGACTCTCGGTTCCGGCCGGTATACTTTGAGAAACCAGTCGATTTCATGAAGGATCTGTCCCTCATTCCCGGGAACCTCATGACGCAGAAGGTATGCTTCGGCCTGCGAAAGCTCCATGGCGGTTCTGCGCTTGTATACTACACCGTCGAATTTCTTTTTAATTTCAAGGAACACCGTATCCTGTTCGGAAGGGACACCGTAGCTTCTTAACCGCAGCTTCTCTTTGTAAAGCGGCCGGGACAGGGAGGTGCGGATCAGATCATAGTGATTTGTGTCATAGTAGATATTACAAATAGTGTGAAATCCGTACGGATCGGTCTGTACGCGGCCGGACAGCAGAGCGCGAAGCGCCATATATTGATTCTGATCCATCAGATATTTTTTCTCGTAACGTTTGAAAATGATTTGATAATCCGTCATGTCTGCCTCCAATCTTTTTTTGTGCAGGCTGATCCTAACATACCAATCTGAAAATACTCTGAAAAAAATCTTTCAGCCTATTTTCAGGAAATGGATCTAGCATTATAATGAAAACAGAAACGGCCGGGGACGGACCGGAAAGGCGGGAAGTATGTTGAGAGTATTAATTGTAGAGGATGAAGTCCGGCTGGCAGAGGCGCTCGGACAGATTATAACAGAACAGAAGTATCAGGCGGAAGTGGTGTATGACGGGGAGACAGGACTGGATTATGCGCGAAGCGGACAGTATGATTTGATTATCCTGGATGTGATGCTTCCTAAGAGGAACGGGTTTGAAGTGGTCAGGAAGCTTCGGGAGGAGAAGATCGCGACTCCGGTTCTTTTGCTGACCGCAAGGGATGAGGTATCCGATAAGGTGAGGGGGCTTGACTGCGGGGCGGATGATTATATGACCAAGCCGTTCGCTCCGGAGGAGCTGCTGGCAAGACTGCGGGCTCTGTCAAGAAGGCAGGGGGATGTGGTGCTGGAAGAGCTTACATTCGGAGATCTGAAGCTGAATCTGTCTGCCTATTCCCTCTCATGCGGCACGCGCTCGGTTCACCTTGGATATAAGGAATTCGAGATTCTAAGACTTCTGATGTCGAACCCGCAGATGGTGATGCCAAAGGAAAGTATCCTTACAAGGGTCTGGGGAACGGAATCCGATGCGGAGGATAATAATGTGGAAGCCTATATGTCGTTCCTGAGGAAGAAGTTCCACTATTTGGGTTCTAAGGTGACAATCGGAACTGTCCGCAAGGTGGGATACCGGCTGGAGGCTCCGTTATGATTCGGAAGCTGAAGTGGAAGTTTATAGCCGTTACGATGGCACTGGTCAGTCTGGTGCTGCTCATTGTGTTCCTGCTGCTGGTTTTCAGCTATTATCAGAACGCGGCGCAGGATAG
>CALWGS010000230.1 GCA_944380155.1 uncultured Lachnospiraceae bacterium | reverse complement strand
CCAGTTCCCCGTAGCGAGTCTCTGCCTTCCATTTCCGGTCGCGGCAGACACGGTACCGGCGGATGTAATCGCAGTCTTTGCAAAGGCGGTAGAAATAATCCGTCGCCAGGGCAGGATCTTCCTCATATAACCTGTAGAACTGAGAAATCACCTCGCTCGGCCTTGGAGTGAGCAGACCCATGATCTTCGTATCGAACAAGTCCCGGTACACGACGGTATTTTCCGCAAGCAATCCCGCTTTCCAGGCATAGTCAAGCATTCCTTCCAGGATCTCTGCAAGCTCCTCTCCGGCCAAACGCTCCTCCCCATCAGCCTTCGTCTCCATGGATTCCGTCTCACAGCCTGCCGCCCCTGCATCCTCATCCGGCTGCTCCTCATAATCCTCCAGCCCAAATAATTCCAGCAGACGGTTCCTCGTATAGATCCGATCCGTCTCCTCAATCAGCCCTGTCCGAACACCATAGGCTGCCAGTCTTCCGATGTATGCATCAATCATTCGCCGTCCTCCTTTACAGTACTGCCGGACCGTCCCCTATCTCAACCACATAGAAATCGGCCGCGTATCCAATCCGGCTAAGATATGCCTCTCCCACATTTCGAATGAATGTATCAATCTGATCCTCCTGCACGATACTGACCGTACAGCCTCCAAAGCCCGCGCCGGTCATGCGGGAACCAATTACGCCCTCCTGCTTCCACGAATTCTCCACCAGCGTATCCAGCTCGATTCCCGTTACCTCATAATCATCGCGCAGGGATACATGGGACGCATTCATTAACTCGCCGAACAGCCGCAGATTTCCTTCCTTCAGTGCCTGAACCGCATGTATCGTCCTCTGATTCTCATAGACCGCATGCTTTGCCCTTCTCTCCTTCACCGGATCTCCAATCAGATGGCGGTTCGCCTCGAACTCCTCCTCCGTCAGATCCCCAAGCGTCCTGATAGGAAGCTCCTTCCTCAAAGCGGCAAGCGCTTCTTCACATTCCTGCCTGCGTTCATTATATTTGGAATCCCCAAGTCCCCTCTTCTTATTGCTGCAGGCAATCACGATCTTACAGCCTTCCAGTCGGATCGGCGCGTATTCATAATCCAGAGTTGCCGTATCCAGGAAAATCGCGTGATCCTTTTTTCCCATCGCAATCGCGAACTGATCCATAATGCCGCAGTTCACGCCGATGAAGCGGTTCTCCGCCTCCTGTGTGAGTTTGGAAATCTCGACCAGATCCAGATCCAGCCCAAACAGCGTCCCGGCAATGAAGGCGGTCAGAACCTCAATGGACGCAGAAGAGGAAAGTCCCGAGGAATTCGGGATATTGCCATAATATACAATATCCATTCCCTCATTCACGGTATATCCGTGATTCTTAAGCGTCCGAATTACTCCCTTCGGGTAATTGGCCCAGTCATCCTTCTTATCGTACACCAGATCCGCCACCGGGGCCTCAATCACGCCAAGCGTCTCAAAGTTCATGGAGTACAGCCTGAGAACCCCGTCCGGATTCTTCCCTGCCGCGGCATACGTCCCAATCGTCAGTGCACAGGGGAATACATGCCCGCCGTTATAATCGGTATGCTCCCCAATCAGATTCACCCTGCCCGGCGCAAAGAACGCCGAAGACGCCTCCTTTCCGAATAATTCCCTGTACTTTGACAGAACTGCCTCTTTCATCCTCTCTGTTCCTCCTGTGATAGATTGTTATGTATTACTATTTCAGCAAATTCCAGCAAGGGGCATCCCCTCCTGACTCATCCGGTCTTTCTCCGTTCCGATTGTATTCCGGAAGCCTGCGGCCGGATCCGCCCATTTACAGAAGCATCAGCCCGCTCTCCTGCGCGGCTTTCATGACCTCCTCGGGCCAGATGGAGGACTGTACCTCTCCGATATGTGCCTTCCGCAGGAAGAACATACAGATCCTCGACTGCCCGATGCCGCCCCCGATGGTATAGGGCAGCTCCCGGTTCAGCAAAGCTTTCTGGAAGGGGAGATTCGCCCGCTCGCTGCATCCCGCCAGATCAAGCTGCCTTGCCAGGGCCTCCTCATCCACACGGATTCCCATGGAGGAGAGCTCCAGTCCGATATCAAGAACCGGATAGTACACAATAATATCGCCGTTTAAGTTCCAGTCATCATAGTCCGGCGCTCTTCCGTCATGGCGCTGTCCGGACGCAAGTGCTCCTCCGATCTGCATGATGAACACCGCACCCTTTTCCTTCGCGATCTTGCGCTCCCTCTCCTTCGGGGTGTCCTCCGGATACAGATTCTCAAGCTCCTGCGTCGTCACGAACGAAATCGTATCGGGG
Organism: uncultured Lachnospiraceae bacterium; assembly: GCA_944380155.1. Taxonomy (GTDB): domain Bacteria; phylum Bacillota; class Clostridia; order Lachnospirales; family Lachnospiraceae; genus Caccomorpha. The sequence goes on along the minus strand of CALWGS010000230.1, from coordinate 2,306 downwards.
AGGATCTCTCCAATGTATTCGTACTGATCTGCCATATAATGCTCCGTCTCCCTGAGCGCCTGATACACGCTGCGAACCACCGACTTCAGCGTCTCCTCGTTGCGCTCATCCTTCAGGATAATCTTCTCCCAATCCCACTGATCCACGAAGATAGAATGAAGATTGTCCGTCGTCTCATCTCTGCGGATCGCGTTCATATCGGTATACAGCCCCTCTCCATAGGAAAAGCCGTACATCTTCAGCGCCAGGCGCTTCCATTTGGCCAGGGAGTGTACGATCTCCACCTCAGCCTCGTTCTGCTCCCGGATTCCGAACCGGACCGGACGCTCTACTCCGTTCAGGTTATCGTTCAGTCCGCTCTCCGGACGCACGAAGAGCGGAGCGGATACGCGCGTCAGATTCAGCTGCTTGGCAAGCTGCCTCTCAAAATGATCCTTCACATGCTTAATCGCGTCCTGCGTCTGCTTAATGGAGAGCTGTGAATGATAGCCCTCCGGTATAATCAGATTCTCCATGGATTCATCCTCCCTTTGAATGATTTTAGTCATACCATTCCCCATCGAATACCGTCACCGCGGGACCCGTCATATAGACCAGATTCTCCTCCCTGTCATAACGGATCCGTAAATCTCCGCCCCTCATATGAACCGTGACCTCATCCTCTGTCAGCCCGCTGCGGATACAGGCCATCACGCTGGCACACGCGCCGGTTCCGCACGCAAAGGTCTCGCCAGAACCCCTCTCCCAAACCCGCATCCTGATCTCATCCCGGCCAAGTATCGTCACGAATTCCGTATTCACCCGTTCCGGGAAGCACTCATGATGCTCGAAAGCAGGCCCATACAATTCCAGCTTAAAGGAATCCGTATCCGGAACGAACACCACTGCATGAGGATTTCCCATCGACACCGCCGTCACGGAGTAATCCTGTCCGAGAACCGAAATCGGCTGCGCAATCACCTCCGGCAATTCAGACAAAACCGGAATCCGCTTCGGATCAAAGACCGGCTCCCCCATATTCACGGTTACTTCATACACCCTGCCGTCCCGAACCGCAAGCTTCAGATACTTAATTCCGCCAAGCGTCTCCACGGACAGCTCGGTCCGATCCGTCATCTTCCTGTCGTAGACATATTTTCCAATGCAGCGGATCGCGTTGCCGCACATCTCCCCCTCGGAGCCGTCTGCGTTGAACATTCTCATCCGAAAATCCTGTTCCTTAGACGGGCAGATCAGAACTAATCCGTCCGCCCCAATCCCAAACCTCCGATCACTCACCTTTACGGCAAGCGCCGCCGGATCCGGAACGGACTCCTCAAAACAATTCACATACACATAATCATTCCCGCAGCCCTGCATCTTTGTAAACTTCATGCTTTGACTCCTCTCTTCGATCAACCTTACCTATCCTGTCCATTTCCTACTGTTTCTGTCTTTATTTCCTTTCATCGTACCACTATTCCCTGTATTTCGCAATACACAAAATGATCCGGCTCTCTTCTGTCTCTGATGTAAAAAGGACGGCGGATGCCTGAAAAGAGCTTCGCCGACAGGCCGGATGCATGACAAAGAGCTGCCGGTTCCCGAAGTCCCATCCCACGCCGCGTATCCATATCCATCAGATACACGGCAGCTTATGGGGCCCTCTATCACCGGCAGCTCCCTGCCCGAAAGCCGTCTGCCCTAGATCCGTTCCAGCTCATTTCTAAGCTTTAACAGCGCCTTCTTCTCAATTCTTGATACATAGCTTCTGCTGATTCCAAGCTGCTTTGCAAGCTCCCTCTGCGTGACTTCTCTCCCTTTCAGTCCGTAGCGCATCCGGATAATCTCACGCTCCCTGTCCGTCAAAAGGGTATTCATGATCTCATAGAGCCGGATCACGTTATCCTTCCGCTCCATATCTGAGATAATATCCACATCCGGCGCCTCTATAATATCAAGCAGGCTGATCTCATTCCCCTCTTTATCCGAACCAATGGATTCATACAGATAGACCTCCCTGGCCTGCTTTCTTCCGCTGCGCAGCATCATTAAAATCTCATTCGCTATCCTCACTCAACGAAACTTCTGGTGCGTCAAACGGAGGTAAATCGGCCTCTCCGTCGCCTGCAAAGAGGTAAACCCAGGCATTTTCGCCGTCCCAGACCACTTTTTTCACAATTGCCCGCAGCAACCGCCGTTTTTCCTCTACGGTGCAGTCATCCACGTTTGCGGCAAAGGATTCGATCATCTGGCGGCTGAACGCGAACTCCTGATCCGCAAACCGCTGGTGTTCCGTCAGGGTTTCCAGTTCGGCAAGGCGGTTT
>CALWGS010000229.1 GCA_944380155.1 uncultured Lachnospiraceae bacterium | reverse complement strand
ATCTCCGGCTGGAGATCGTAGGTCGCTACCTTCGGGGAATTGACCAGGATTCTGTCCTCTCCCTCGTTCGGCTTCTCCACGCCGCCGTTGAAGAAGAAGGTAACGTGCGCGTACTTCTCCGTCTCGGCAATTCTCGCCTGCGTCATGTGATGAGCCGCCAGATATTCGCCGAAGGTATTGTTCAGATGAATCTTATCGAATGCCACCAGCTTGTTCGGAATCGTAGGATCGTAATCTGAGAAGCAGACGTAGGTCAGAGGGAATCTTCCGTACCTTCTTTCGAAGCCCGTAAAGTCATCGCAGCAGAAGGCCCTTGAGATCTCTCTTGCGCGGTCCGGACGGAAGTTGTAGAAGATAATGGAGTCGTTCTCCCGAATCGTTCCGATCGGAGCGCCGTCCTTCGTAACTACCGTGGGTACTACGAACTCATCCGTAACCTCCTTCTCATAAGACTGAGCGACTGCCTCCACAGCATTCTCCGTCAGGATTCCCTCGCCGTATACCAGGGCGCTGTATGCCTTCTCAACTCTGTCCCAGCGGTTATCCCGGTCCATGACATAGTAGCGTCCCATCACCGAAGCGATCTGTCCGACGCCAAGCTCTGCCATCTTCGCTTCGAGCTCTTCCATGAAGCCCTTGCCGGAGGTCGGAGCGGTATCTCTTCCGTCCAGGAACGCATGTACGAACACCTTCTCAAGACCGTTCCTCTTCGCCATCTCAAGCAGTCCGAACAGGTGAGTGATATGGCTGTGTACGCCGCCGTCGGAGAGCAGTCCGTACAGATGAAGCGCACTGTCGTTCTTCTTGCAGTTCTCCATTGCCGCAAGGAGCGCCGGATTCTTGAAGAAATCTCCGTCCGCGATCTCCTTGGTGATTCTGGTCAGCTCCTGATATACAATGCGGCCCGCGCCCATATTCAGGTGGCCCACCTCGGAATTCCCCATCTGTCCGTCCGGAAGGCCGACCGCCATGCCGGAGGCATATCCCTTCACGAACGGATACTCCGCCATTAACCGATCCATCACAGGGGTCTTCGCCTGACGGATTGCGTTGCCCTCCTCCTTATCATTCAGGCCGTATCCGTCCAGAATCATTAATACCGTAGGTCTTTTACTCATTGATTGATTTCCTCCATTTCCGCGCTGCGCTCTCCCTTGTCGCTGCAGCGCCTGTATTCCTTCCATGCCCGAATCTGTGCCTGCAGGACACAGATCCCGTGAGCCTATTATAGCATGATGTGTTCCCCCGGACAAGGGCATTACACGCGATCCGCCTGCCATGCCGCCTGCCTGCGCTTCTGATATTCCGCCACCGCAAGCGCCGCCTCCTTCGGAAGCTTCAGCGTCCGCCCGTTCACCTGAATATTCCGATCCGTAAAGATCCAGGGGTTCCTCCTGCGGATGACGGCGATCGCGCAGTCAATCTCGTATTTGCCGCAGATGATGCCGTACATCTTCTTTCTTTGATCTAAAAGCACCAGATAGCTTGCGCTGGTTCTGTTATAATTCGGGGAATAATAAGCCGCGCAGAGATCCTCCAGATACAGCAGCTCGTTCGAAGGGAGCTTCATCCAGTCGGCTGTCAGGATCAGATCCCCCTTCCCCTGCACCCCGGTATCATCCCGGATCAGAATCCCTTCTCCCGAGCAGATCTGCCGGTCACATTCCCGCAGCTGCTGGTCCGTGTAGTAAGGATAGCGCCTGCGGTACTGCTCCATATAATCCCTGCCGGAACGTATCTTATTTCTTGTCAGAACAATGGACCAGGAGAGGAACAGCACAATGATTGCGATCAGAACCCCCAGCACAATCCCCCCTGTGACGATCATCTCCTGATCGCCCTCTTCGATATAATAAGAAAGATCTGTGATACTGTTGGTGATTGGCAGCATCAGCAGGACCGTTATGATCCCGGTAATCACCCACATGATGATGTGCCCCTTCTTCTTCCTCTCCCAATCCAGAAATATACTGCCTGACGGATAGTTTGCCGTCACATAATTCCGATCGGCCTGTTTTATCATGCCGGTATCCTCCCGTCTTGTCCGTACTCATACAGACCGTAGCCATATTATACGCAAAAATCTTGGATGGAGCGATGGACCCCATCCAAGATTGTCTGTCCGTTCTGATTATTTATTATAATTTACAATCTTGCCGAAGTCGGGCTTCAAGCTCGCGCCGCCGACCAGACCGCCGTCGATGTTCGGCATCGCGAACAGCTCCGGAGCGCTGGATGCGGATACGCTTCCGCCGTACTGAATGCGGATGGCTTCCGCTGTCGCCTCATCGAAAATCTCAGCGATGCAGGCACGGATCGCCGCGCAGACCTCTTCTGCCTGCTCCGAGGTCGCAACCTTGCCGGTTCCGATTGCCCAGATCGGCTCGTAGGCAATGACAGCCTCCTTCGCCTGAGCGGGAGTCACGTTCAGGAACGCGATCTTGATCTGCTGGCGGATCCAGTCGATCGTGATGCCCTGCTCTCTCTGCGTCAGGGACTCGCCGCAGCAGATAATCGGGGTGATTCCATGCTCGAATGCCTTTAATACCTTCTTGTTCACGGTCTCGTCCGTCTCCGCAAAGTACTCACGTCTATCTGAGTGTCCGATGATGACGTACTTCACACCGATGTCCGTCAGCATGTTCGGGGAAATCTCGCCGGTATAAGCGCCGCTCTCCTGATAGTACATATTCTCGGCACCGATCGCGATGTTCGTACCCTTCACGGCCTCGATCGCGGGAACCAGGTCCACGGCCGGAACACAGAATACTACGTCTACGTCATCGTTCGCCACTAAGGGCTTTAACTCTTCTATTAACTGAACGGCCTCGCTGGGAGTCTTATTCATCTTCCAGTTGCCTGCAATAATCTTTCTGCGCATGGTAAGCCTCTTCCTTTCTTACTTATCGTTCGCTGCCGCAACACCCGGAAGCTCCTTGCCCTCAAGGAATTCAAGGGAAGCGCCGCCGCCCGTGGAGATATGGGTCATCTTGTCGCCGAAGCCAAGGATGTTCACTGCCGCTGCGGAGTCTCCGCCGCCGATGATAGTGGTCGCGTCCTCAAGCTCAGCTAACGCCTGCGCGATTGCGATGGTTCCTGCCGCGAAGTTGGACATCTCGAATACGCCCATCGGTCCGTTCCATACCACGGTCTTCGCGTCCTTGATTGCGTCCGCGTACAGCTTGCGGGTCTCCTCACCGATATCAAGGCCTTCCTCGTCCGGAGCGATCTCGCCGCGGCCTGCCGTATGGAAAGGAACGTCGTTGGAGAATTCCTTCGCAACAACCGTATCCACCGGGATCAGGAGCTTCACGCCCTTCTCCTTCGCCTTCTCCATCATCTCTCTTGCGTAATCCAGATAGTCAGGCTCCAGAAGGGACTTGCCGACCTCTTCTCCCATAGCCTTCATGAAGGTGTATGCCATGCCGCCGCCGATGATCAGGGTATCAACCTTGTCAAGCAGGTTGTTGATCACGGAGATCTTGGAAGATACCTTGGAACCGCCGAGGATTGCTACGACCGGCCTGACCGGATTGTTCACGGCATTGCCCAGGAAGTCAATCTCCTTCTGCATTAAGTAGCCGACTACGGAGGTCTCAACATACTTCGTCACACCGACGTTCGAGCAGTGTGCCCTGTGTGCCGTACCGAATGCATCGTCTACAAAGACATCGCACAGAGAAGCAAGATCCTTCGAGAAGGCTTCGCCGTTCTTCGTCTCCTCTGCTCTGTAACGGGTATTCTCAAGCAGCACGATGTCGCCGTCCTGCATCTCAGCTACCGCTGCCTTCGCGTTCGGTCCTACAACCTCGGGATCCGCGGCGAACTTCACAGGCTGTCCTAACAGCTCGCTCAGACGTACTGCAACCGGAGCCAGGGATAACTCGGGCTTGGGCTCTCCCTTCGGCTTGCCAAGATGAGAGCACAGGATAACCTTGCCGCCGTCATTCACCAGCTTCTTAATCGTGGGCAGAGCCGCAACCAGACGGTTCTCATCCGTAATCTTCCCGTCCTGCAGAGGCACGTTAAAGTCGCACCTGACCAGGACTCTCTTGCCCTTCACATTAATATCATCAACCGACTTCTTATTCAGCATGAAATATTGCTCCTTTCGACATGATACAGAATATAAAAGCGGATCCGGTCCAAAAAGACCGGACCCGCCATGGATCATAGAATAATTATGCTAATTCAGCAAAGTACTTGATCGTCCTTACCATCTGGCTGGTATAGGAGTTCTCGTTGTCGTACCAGGATACAACCTTAACTAAGGTCTTGCCGTTCTCAAGAGGGGTAACCTTGGTCTGTGTTGCGTCGAATAAAGAACCGTAGGTAATTCCGATGACATCGGAAGATACCAGCTCTTCCTCGGTGTATCCGAAGGAAGCGCTTGCAGCAGCCTTCATAGCGGCATTCACGTCAGCAACGGTTACTTCCTTGTTCACAACAGCAACCAGCTCGGTGGTGGAACCGGTCGGAACCGGAACACGCTGTGCGGAACCGTCTAACTTGCCTGCCAGCTCAGGAATAACAAGGCCGATTGCCTTCGCAGCGCCGGTGGAGTTCGGAACGATATTAACGGCAGCAGCACGGGCTCTTCTTAAATCGCCCTTTCTGTGAGGTCCGTCCAGAACCATCTGATCTCCGGTGTAAGCGTGGATCGTGGTCATGAAGCCTTTCTCTACGGGAGCTAACTTGTTCAGGGTATCAGCCATAGGAGCAAGGCAGTTGGTCGTACAGGAAGCTGCGGAAATGATGGTGTCCTCAGGTGTTAAGGTCTTCTCATTCACGCTGTATACGATCGTAGGCAGGTCATTGCCGGCCGGAGCGGAGATAACAACCTTCTTCGCACCTGCGTCGATATGAGCCTGGGACTTCGCCTTGGAGGTGTAGAAACCGGTGCACTCAAGCACTACATCAACGCCGATCTCTCCCCACGGAAGATTCTTGGCATCCTTCTCTGCGTAGATCTTGATCTCCTTGCCGTCAACTACGATGGAATCCTCCTTCGCCTCAACGGTATCAGCCTTCGCGTATCTGCCCTGAGCAGAGTCATATTTTAACAGGTGAGCCAGCATCTTGGGGCTTGTTAAGTCGTTGATCGCAACGATTTCATATCCCTCTGCTCCGAACATCTGTCTGAACGCAAGGCGTCCGATACGTCCAAAACCATTAATTGCAACTCTTACTGCCATGATTTGCATCCTCCTAATTGATTATTTAGCTTTGTAACACTCAGCCATACTATTCATAACCCCCGTCCGGGACAGTCTGTCCAAATCCAGCGCCCGGCCAGTGATTAAATCCTTCTTTATTTTACAAGGTTTCTGGTCAGATTGCAAGTCTTATTTGTAAATTTATATATAATTACTTATGACATGTCACCTGACATGTCATATGTGATATGACCCTGATTCCCGGAACAAAGCGGCGGAGACACCTTCCGGTACCTCCGCCGTTTTGTTTCCTTACTTACAGTCGCAGCCGCATAACGCTGACTTCACCTTCCGGATATCCTCGCTTCCGGCGCATTGTGCCGGCTCGTAATAGTTCTTGCTCTTTGCCAGAGTGAAGAGCTCATACTGCGAGGTCTCCGCGTCATTGCGCAGATTCTGAAGCGTCTGCCGAAGCTGCCGGTGCTCGGTCTGCGTGATCATGTCCGCATAGCTCTTGAGTCCCGAGTTCATCGCATTCAATGCATCTGCCACCATTACCTTTTCCTGTAACATAAGAACCTCCATTTCCGTAAAGCCCCTGATCCGTTTCGCCGCCTAGTTCAAAAACTGCATGAATGTCTGCTTGTTCTGTGCCGCACACTGCGCCGCCTTCTGAAAGAACTGCTTCACATTCGGATCCGTTGCCGCCTCCGCGTAGGCGGTGTACTTCTGCTTGTCTGTCTCGGCAAAAAGAATCAGATGCCGCAGGTTCTGAAGCTCCATCTCTGTAATGCTCTCAACCATACAAAAACCTTCCTTTCCGCGTAGTCAACAGAAATCAACCTCTGCCACGGGAATAGTATGGCCAAAACTCCGGTTCCTATGAATCCAGATTTATCCAAATATTTGATTCCATCCGGACTAATCAAGCCCTCCGAACCGATCCAGGGGCCAGATTCGAAAGATTGCCTTGCCCCCGATATTCTCCTGCTTGACGTTCCCCACCTTGTCATAGCGGCTGTCCAGGCTGACCGTCCGGTTGTCCCCAAGCACAAAATACTCGTCCTCGCCCAGCGTAATCGGCTCCGCCGCCCGGCCGGGATTGGTAATCGGGTCCTTGCCGTAGTCTTCTTCGAGCAGTTCTCCGTCAATATAGATCTCGCTTCCGATGATCTGCACGGTCTCTCCGGGGAGGCCGATGACCCGCTTCACATAATATTCCTCCTCCACCTCTCTGCCGTAAGGATAGAATACAATAATATCAAACCGGTCAATCCATCCGAAATGCCAGCTGATCTTCTCGACCAGCAGGCTCTCTCCGTTCAGGAGCGTATCCTCCATGGACGGGCCGTCCACAATCGTCCTCTGTATAATATAGGCGGGGACGATTCTGACACATATGATTAACAGCAGCGCATAAATAATCAGTTCCCGAATGATGCTGCTCTTCTTCGGAGCGCGCCCGTCCTGACGGACGCCGTCTTCCTTCCCTTCCGTTCTGTCGTGTTCTTCCATCTTCCTTCGTCCCTTCCCCCCGCACATCCCGCGTGCGGGAATGCTATCCTGCATCCTTCATCCCAGCCGGATACGGGAAACGCCCCGGAGACCCTGACTCTCCGGGGCGCCTCTCCCCTCCGGATTATTCGGATTCCTCGACCAGCACCAGATCCGACATGGCCGCTTCCTTCACGGCATTCTCGATCTTCTCGGTCTCCTCTCTTCCGGCCTCTTCCTCATCATCGCCTACGATCTTGACCTTGCCCTCATAGACCTCCTCCACCGCGATGGACAAAGGCTTGTTGCACGGTCCCTCGCAGAGCGCGGGAGCGCCGTCGATGAGCTGTCTTGCCCTCTTCGCGGTGGCAAGCACGATGGAGTATCTGCTGTTCACAACCGGCTCCTCGCCGGGCTCAACCTCGCTGTTCACAACCTTCATAATCTCTGTATAAGATGGATGTATCATGATCATATCTCCTTTCTGATATCGGTATCCTGATTCATTCGGTTCATAACGGTATCCGGCAGAAGAGCCGAAAGCACCAGATGGCCGCTGTCCATAATCAGTACGGACTTGCACTTCCTGCCGCAGGTCGCGTCCACACACTGCCCCGCGTCCTTGGCGCTCTGCACCATGCGCTTGACGGGCGCGGCCTCCGGGCGGACGGCCGCCACAATCCGATCCGCGTTCGCCATATTCCCGAAGCCTATGTTCACAAGCCTTCCCACTGCCGCCGACTCCTATTCTATGTTCTGAATCTGCTCGCGCAGCTTCTCAATCTCTGCCTTCAAATTGATGGCGCCATTCGTAACCTCCAGATCATTGGCCTTGGAAAGAATGGTATTCGCCTCCCGGTTCATCTCCTGGGCAATGAAGTCGAGCTTGCGTCCGGTGTTCGCTCCTTCCTTCAGCGTATCCTTCATATGAAGGATATGGCTCTTAAGCCGGACCGTCTCCTCATCCACGCAGATCTTATCGGCGAAGACGGTAATCTCCGTAGCGAGCACGCTCTCGTCCACTCTGACCTCTCCCAACAGTTCCGCAACCTTATCCATGAGCTTCTGTCTGTATTCCGCCACAATCGCGGGTTCTCTCTCTCCGATGAATTCGACCATGGCCATCATCCCGTCGAGCTTCTCGTTCAGATCCTGGTACAGGCTCAAGCCTTCACACTCCCTGGTCTCCACGAACTGCTCCGCGGCCTTCCTCACCGCGCTCTCCAGCAGGCTCCAGATCTCGTCCTCATCCAGCTCCTGCTCCTCGATTGTGAAGACCTCCGGGAATCCCGCAAGGCTCACCGCCTTCACATCATTCTCGATTCCGAACTGCTCGGAAATCCGCTTCAGGTATCCGTAGTATTCCCTCGCGGCCTCTTCGTTATATCTGACGCAGGTTCTTCCTTCTGTCTGATCCTCGTATGTAATATATACATCTATCTTCCCCCGGCTGACGTACTGCTTGAGCACATTCCGGATTCCCGCCTCGAAGCTTGAGAGCTTCTTGGGCATCCTGACGGATATGTCGCAGTATCTGTGGTTCACGGACTTCATCTCCACGACGATTCTCTGCTCGTTCGCGCATAACTCATACCGGCCGAAGCCTGTCATACTCTTTAACATAGTTCTGCCACTCTTTCATCTGATTTCACATTCGATACCTGGATCCCGTTAATTATAAGAGAATCCGGCACGCAAGTCAAGGGATTCTTTCGGCTTTTTTATTCCGTGTAATCCTTGAAGCTGATATTCAAATCAACCGCTCCTTCAATTCCCGGGACCGTCCCCTCGTTGGTATACTGCCACATTTCAAAGTGATACGGGAAGGTCAGATCATCCCCAAAGAAGGCGTACCAGATGTCATAATCTGTCAGCCTCTCCAGGTTCAGATTCAGGATCATCCACCTGGTATTGCTGTAGATCATGGGCGTGTAGCCCGCCTCCCGGATCCGCTCGCAGAACGCGATCGCGATATCGGTCCGAAGCTCTCTCGGAAGCTCATTCGCGCGGGCATTGGTCCCTGGAATGGATTCGGTATCGAAAATAACCGGATAATCGATCTGATAATCCTCAATCAGCTCAAGCACCATATCCGCCTCCTCCCTGGCCTCCTGCGTCGTAACCGCCTGGGAGAAGAAATAGACTCCCGCCGGGATTCCCGCCTCATTCGCCCCCTGGATGTTCTGCTCATAATACGGGTCCACCTCCAGCGTCCCCTCTCCGTATCCGCGGTAGCCCAGCCGGATAATCGCATATTCGATCCCGGCGTCTTTAACCTGTTCCCAGTCAATCTCTCCCTGATATCTGGATACGTCAATGCCCGTTACGGAGGTCTTCACCCCCTCCTCCCGGTACACCTTATATCCGTTCTCCTCCGTCAGATTCCTCAGATCATAGGACATTGCCGGGACCGCATCGGAGACCTCAATCAGATAGTGGCCCCCGTTCCTTGCGATGACCTTCACAGTCTCCTCCGGAGCTGCTTCGAACGGCACGATAATGGTCTCCTTCCCCGGATCCTCCACATCCGCCTGCGCGTAAGCCGAGAACGCGGCATCCGTGAGCGTAAAGCTGCCATCCTCACAGGCGACCGCCGCGCTCAGCTCGCCCAGATACCCGCCGCCCGGAACGCTGACCGTGCACGCAAGCGCAATCCTTCCCTCCTCCAGAATCAGCCGGAAGTCCTCCTCCAGGCTTAATCCGGCCATTACCAGGTTCTCCGGCATATAATACCGGAAGACCGCATTTCCGACGGTCAGCTTCATCACGCTCTCAAGATCCACCGTGACCTGCTGTTCGATCAGGAACAGCTCCGTCAGCTCGTCCATCAGCATCACGGGACTGTAATCCGCCAGCCTGTCCAGATCCACGAACCGCATCTCCTCCGGAATTACCTCGGAGGAGTGATAGCGCGTGAACACCAGCTGTGTATCCGTCGCATCCGCCGCGTTGAACGCCCCGATGTCCGGCACCAGCCGGGTGAGATCTCCGGTCAGATCATAATCCCATTCGTACTCAATCATCCTGGTCTCATTCTCGAGCCGGATGCGCCTGCTGTTATCCACCTCGTCATATCCGTATTCGTTCCGGTAATAAATCTTCAGTTCGTCCTTCGTCAGGCAGAGCGCCTCCATCCCGTCCATCTCTTCAATCGAAGCGGTGAACGGCAGGAACGCGTCCTGCGGGTAGGAATCCAGCTTCTCCTCAAGGTCCTCCGTATAGCGTCCCAGAATCTCAACACCCGTTCCCAAGGTCTCGCCGGCCCTTCTTGCCATCCGCGCGGCCTGTGTGAAAAGCTCCCCGACCGATACCTGATTGGCAATGCAAAATCCCCCAATCAGCCCCGCTCCGAGCGCGATAATCACCGCCTCCGCCGCCGCGGCCGCCCGGAAGAATGCCAGGGCGCCGCGCCGGGAACGCGTTCGGCTGCTCTTTCGTCTCTCGGGCGGGGTATCATCCTTCTCCGGTTCCGTATGGTTCAAATCCCTCTCATATAACTCCTGTTCTCTTCTGTCTTCTTCCATCGTACTCCTCTGTACTCCTAATCAGGCAGCCGCAGGTCACTGCCGGAATCCTCCGTACGGGTCCCGGCACACCCGCGTTCTATTTGTTCTGCATCAATAAAGTATCGTATCCCAGTCTGCGAAGTGCCTGCTCCACCCACGCGGCATATTCCCGGGTGGGATAATCCCCGACTCTGACCGCGTAGTATTCTCCGCTTGGAAGAATCATCGCGGGATATCCCTGCATCTGCAGCGCTCCCGCCATATTCTCCGCATTCTGTCTGTTCCGGAAGAGCCCCGTCTGTACGCTGTAGGTTCCGGGCGGCATATATCCGTCATTCCCGAACCACTCATCCAGCGTATTGACAATCCCCGAAGCGATGGCATCCGCCGTCTCTGTGAACTGCGTATCCAGTCTCTGGTTATCCGCGTCCGTGTTAATGAACCCAACCTCGACCAGAAGCGCCGGCATCTCGGAGCGTCTTAAAATTGCAAGATTCGGCCGGATGCTTAAGCCCAGATTCAGATATCCGATATTCTCAAGCTCCTGATTAATCTGCTCCGCCATATCCTGCTTAATCCCGCCCTCGTCATACAGCAGGGTCTGAACCCCGGAGTAGGTGTTGGGATTCGGGCTTGAGTTCCTGTGAATCGACACCAGGACATCCCCGCCCTCCGCATTCGCGATTTGAGCCTTCGAAACCGGAGAATCATACACATCCGTAACCCGGGTGTAGGCAGCCTCCACACCGCTTCTCTCAAGCGCTTCCCCGATTGCAAGCACCAGAGCCAGCGTATCGTCCTTCTCCTTCCTGCCTTCGTAGACCGCGCCGTTATCGTAACCGCCGTGACCGGCGTCCAGTATTACCTTAGCCATTACACTGCTCCATA
>CALWGS010000228.1 GCA_944380155.1 uncultured Lachnospiraceae bacterium | reverse complement strand
GCGAGCGGAAGAAAGAAGATCGACGCGGGACTGAAAAAGGAGCCTGACAGCAGAAGATACCGGATTGTATTCTATAACATATTCCTCGGATTCCTGACTTATGCCCTGGCAAGTCTGGCGGTCTGGTTCCTTGCGGATTATTACTTCTGGATTCGTCTGGTAGTGACGGTTCTGATGATTGCGTTTGCAGCCATGCAGGCGTTTTGGTCCGGAATGATGCCGGGAAAGCGCGCGACTGCTGCGGCAAAGATATTCTGGCTGGTTCTGGCCGGAAGCGCAGTATGCGCCGTCTGTCTTGCGCAGCCGGAGCTGGCGCTGGCGGACGACGGAGGGTGGTCGGAATCGGGCGGTACTTTGGCGGGACTTCTTCAGAACGCGGGGTTCAGTACGATTCTTGGACTTACGGCGCTTACAATCGGTCTGGCGCTGGGAGGCCCCGTCGGCTGGGTGGTCGCGGGGAGCCTGATCCTGGGCGGAGGAACCTTTATTACGGGACTGACGGATACGGCGGCAGGGGATTATGTAAGGAAGACCTCCAGGCAGTATTTCTTCGGTCCTAAGGACGGAGAGAGCAAGACGGCTCTGTGTACCGTAACGGAGATGGCAAGCTTTATTGCCGGATTCATGAATCCCGCAGGGCTTGCGGGTACTGCCGATAAAGTCTACAAAGCAGGCAAGGTAGCCTCGGATGCGGTATCTCTGCTTGGAAATGCAGGAAAGACGGGCGTGGAAATTGCGGATTATATCAACGGCACCGGAGATGTGAACGCGGGGGATCTGTTGTGGGATGCGATTGGACTTGGTCTGGATATCTGCGGACTGGGTGACAGCATTTCTGACGCGAAGAAGGCGTTCGGCAGTGTCGATGATCTGCAGGGAGATGTGTATAAGGCAGTCAAGGATCAGGGATTCATGGATAAGTATGAGGATATCGGCGCAGCCAGGAAGACGGAGCTCTCCGATCTGGAGGCAGATATCAATGTGCGCCGGGAAGCTGAGCTTGTCATTGAGAGAGCGCGCCATTACGCGAAGATCGAGAGTATGGAGGAAAGCCTGAATAAGGTGAAGAACGGCGAGCCGGGTCCTTGGACGGAGCTTGACAGCGAGATGAATGAGAAAGCGATCCGGGACGCGATGGCGGAAGAAACCAGACAGCATACGGATAAGATGTGGGAAATCTGGAATAAATATACGAGTGAGCAGATGGAGAAGAGCCAGGAGATTGTGGATAAATACGCCGCGCAGGAGAATGCTTTGATGGACGAGCTGGCAGGCGAGATGGCGGATAAAGGGTATAAGATTAAAGACTTTTATGACAAGATGAAGGAGTCTTTTTTCCCGGGTGACGATAATAAATAATAAAAGCTCAATAAGAGGAGGATAAGGAATATGAAAGGAATGTCATTACACAAAAGAAGAAAGGCCGCAAAGAGGATTGCCGCCGTACTTGCCGGAGGTATGTGCTGCGGCCTGCTTGCCGGATGCGGCAGCGGCAGCGGGGAGAGGGAGCTGGTGGTGTATACGGCGGTCGATCAGATCTACTCGGAACCGATTTTCGAGGATTTTGAGGAACAGACAGGGATCCGGGTACAGGCGGTCTATGACCTGGAAGCGAATAAGACGACGGGGCTGACCAACCGTCTGATTGCCGAGAAGGAAAATCCGGTCTGCGATGTGTTCTGGAATAATGAATTCGTTCAGACTATGGTGCTGCAGGATGAAGGGCTGCTGGAGGCCTATGTATCGCCGCAGGCTGAAGATATTCCAGATGAGTTTAAGGATTCGGACGGGTACTGGACGGCGTTCGGCGGAAGGGCAAGGGTGCTGCTGGTGAATACGGAGCTTCTTTCTCCCGAGGAATACCCTTCCAGCATCTATGATTTGCTCAGCGATCGGTATCCGGGAGACAGCATTGCCATTGCGTATCCCATGTTCGGAACAACAAGAACTCAGATGGCGGCAATCTATGCGGCAGTAGGAGCGGAGGAAGGAAGATATATCATGCAGAGCCTGCATGATAAGGGAGTACAGGTTGTGGACGGCAATTCTGTGACCCGTGATATGGCGGCGGCAGGTCAGGTCGCGATGGGATATACGGATACCGATGACGCGAAGGGCGCGATTGCTGACGGGAATCCGGTGGAGATGGTATTCCTGGATCAGGGAGAGGATGAGATGGGAAATCTCATTACTCCGCACACGGTTGCTATGATTAACGGGGCTCCCCACAGTGAGGAGGCAAAGGAATTCATCGATTATCTGCTGGATCCGGCTATGGAGGAACGCCTGATTGAGGACGGATTCTTCGATGTATCTCTCCGGGAGGAGGGCGCTGCGGGCGGTCTGGATGTGAAAGGAATGTCCGTGAACTTAAGGGAAATCTATGAACAGCTTGAAACCGCGAGCGAGGATATTCAGGAAATCTTCGGAGATGCTTCATGAGTGACATGAGAAAAAGAATATTGTGTGCACTGACTGTGCTTGCCCTGCTGTTCGGCCTTATGCCGCTGGCAGGGCTTTTTGGGCAGGGAGGCGATCCATCTCTGGCGCTTCCCAACGCAAGGCGGCTGGGGCTTTTGATGAATTCTGTTAAGCTGGGGCTGATCACGGCGCTGTTATGTATGCTGGCAGGATTGTTCACGGCATTATTTATTCATAACAGCCGGTTCCGGGACAGGCCGATCCGCTTCGGATTCCTGCTTATGGCATTCGTACCGTCCTATATCTATGCTCTGACCTGGATGAATCTGCTTCGGGAAGCGGG
>CALWGS010000227.1 GCA_944380155.1 uncultured Lachnospiraceae bacterium | reverse complement strand
GTTAATGGAAGCACAGGCCTCCTGTACGGTCCAGCGCTTGTCATATACCCGGACATTGCAGGAGGCATCAATACAGGTTACGGCGGTATCGTTATATATGAACGATCCGTTCAGAGTGAAGGAAACCAGGGGAGAGCCGGAACGGCTGCAGAAAGTCACGGTCTTGGAGCCGCTGCAGGTCTTAAAGCTGCTGGATTCATCCCCGGAAGTATCCATATCCGGATCCGGCTGAATGGACACCTGGATTTCGGTTGGGGAGAATATACTGTAAGCAGGCTGGACAATGCGTTCCGGAACCGGGAACAGGACGGACGGTATGAAGATGGTGATCAGTTCGCATAGAAAAGAGAACAGAAGAAATGGTTTCATGTCAGCTCCCTGTGTTGTCATATTGGATGATGATGGTCTTGTGTGTTACAACGCTGTCGGAACCCCTGATACAGGCGGAGGCGTAGAGAAACGAGGTAATTCCGATTACCGTGCCTGCGAGGACTGCGGCGGATACGAGGATGGCGCGGCAGCAGGACATCTTCTTGCGGATCTCGTTCGGATCTGCCGCAGACAGGCATGCGGCAGCAATGTCTTCCGGCGTTCCGAACTCCGCAAGTATGACAGAGAAGCTCTCTGGATGGTTCCGGACGCAATATTCCTGAATGCTGTCGTCCAGCTCACGCAGGAACCTGTGTTTGTATTGACTGGAACAAACCAGGCGCCTGCGGATTTGTCTGTAATAATTTTTTCGTTCTTTATTGAATGTCTCGTTGCGTTTCATCGATTCACTCCTCATGCGTTTGCCGGTTCCTCCCGAGGCGTCCCAAGACCTTGCTGCTCCTCTTCCATGTCTGCCGGACACAGAGCCGGTTCGTCTGCCTTAGAAGGACTCTGGTTCAGGAGAAGGGTGATTCCCTGTGTTATGTCCGAATATTCCCGGATCAGATAAGAAAGATATTCCCTGCCGCTGTCCTCAATGTGATAGTAAATCCTCCGGAGCCGTTTTCCAACCTTCTTCTCGTAGCTTGTGATATATCCGCTGCCTTCGAGCTTATACAGAGCCGGATACAGGGAGCCTTCCGGAAAAGATATAATACCGTGGCTTCTTTCTTTGATGAGCAGGGACATCTGGTAACAATATAAATCCTCTTCCTTCAGCAAGCGGAGCAGAATCATCTCCGCAGTACCTTTTTTCATACTATCTTGAATCTTCATTTTTACCCCTGCGTTTGCTTTTTTAAAATTTCAATATCACGTTAATCATATACGGGCTAAGTGGAAAAGTCAATATATAGAAAATCTATATATTGAAAAATAATGATAAATATATTGACAAGATATAAAGGAAATGTTATTTTATAAGAAAATCATTTTCTTGGAAAAGGATGAGGATTATGTTCCGTTATGAGTTAAAGCATCAGTTTGGAATTCTTTTCTTTCTGTGCGCCGCGGCAGCTGCGGCGATTATGTTCACACAATTCATTCCGAAGGATTGGCGTATGCTGGCTGCGCCGATGCGGTTTTCGAATTTTATTTATACACAGCTTGAACAGGATGTAAGTAGGGGGGAGTCCGGTTCTGTCTGGATTGATTATGAGGAATGTCCCCGGGTGATTTATTCGCAGGAGGTGCTCGTTACGATGGAGGAGATGATGAACGCCATGAATCCAGGCGGTATTTCCGATCGGGAGACAATCCTTACGATGGAATTCGCTGTGTCGGAGGAGGAACTGAAGGAAATGCTAAGAGAGCTGGGCGTTCTGATTGGCACAGAGAATTATTACAGCGGGGCGGAATATCTGTATGGGCGTTATCAGGGAGCTGTCTATCCGAACCGGGCGGCTCAGGATCCGGGAAGACGAATGATTCAGTTCCGGGATCGGATAAGAAGCTGCCTGTTCTGGGGGGAGTATCAGATGTCAGGGGAATACTTCGGACGGACGATCCGGATTACAGAAGAAGAGAGAGCCATTCTTCAGGCAGCACTGGAGGAAGTCATCGAGATTATGAATCATCCGGGCGGGCTTGATGCGAAATACTTTTACTTTACGCAGCGAATGAGGAAGCTGGATCAGGATCTGGGAGGGGGGACTCCCTTTGCACCGGAGGATTACTCCTATGCGGAAACGGTTTCTTATGAACAGGCTCTGTCTTACTATGAATCCGAGATAGAGGCGGAGGGGCTGGAATGGGTCTATGCCAGATATTGTTCTGATTACATGGGGATCGTATTCGGAATCCTTCCGGCGATTCCCGCCATTTTTGCCATGATTCGGGAACGCAGGGCGGGGACGCGGGAGGTGATATACCCAAGAAATGTGTCTTCGGGAGCCATGATTGGGGCAAAGCTCCTTGGAATCTGGGTTCCCTATGCGGGACTTTTGCTGGCGCTGATGCTTGGGACGGCGGGGTATCTGTGTTGGTTGATGCGGGATCCCTCCTTCCTCCTTTCGTTTGCGGTCTATGCGGTCTGCTGGCTTATGCCGAGTCTCCTGATTAGTACGGCGCTGCCCGGACTTATGGCTTTGCTTATGGAGAATGAGATGCTCCCGGCTGCCTGCTGGTTTGTGGTGTGTTTCTATTCGCTTGCTCCTCTGATTGGGGATTATCCGATCTGGAAGCCGGTGCTGCGCTTTAATGAGATTGGAGGC
>CALWGS010000226.1 GCA_944380155.1 uncultured Lachnospiraceae bacterium | reverse complement strand
CCCGTAATCTTTTTTATTCTTTTGCATTAAAGCACGAATCATTCCCTGATTCCGGTACTCCGGCTTTGTCATGACGGTTCCGAGCTGAATCAGATGCAGACGCTCCGGCTTCGCTCCCGGATTTGGCGCGGATTCAAATACCATCCGGTTAACCGAGACGTTAGCCGCCACCTCGCCTCCAATCACAACCGAATAGGGAATATAGCCGTCTCCCCAGTAGCCCCCCTGATACCAGTCCTCGAAATCCAGCCCGAATATCTCTCCTGCCAGCCGGTTAAAGCTTCTGCGAAGATCTGTATCCTCCCTGTATGCTTTTACAATACAATATTCCTGATCCATTTTTCTTCTCCCTGATACTGATAATACAAAAAGCTGCCGGCCCACGCCGGCAGCTCCTGATAAAATGATCTGGAAACGGTGAACAACCGCGGCGCCCGGCATCCGCCCTGCCGCGCGTCAGAATAATCAGCCGTTCTTATTATAGATCCTGGTCGCGAACGATCCATCCTCAATGTCAACGTAGCGGACAAAGAGCGACACTTTATTCTCCGGATTCAGGCTGTTCCAAATCATATCTCCGAATTCATCCATATCATCCGGGATCGCAACCAGCTTCGGCTCCCCTTCAAAGCTCGGAAGCGGACTGCCGTCGCCCTGATAGGTGTGGATAAAACGTCCCTCGCCCGCCGCCGGATTCTCGTAATCAAAGGTATAACGGTTGCAGGAGCCGGGATTGCCGTGGTTGCTCTTTAAGATCGACATCTCATACTCGAAGCTCCCCTCCGCGAAATGCAAAATGGCGGAGATCCTTGGAGTATAATTGGGCGCATCCGGCTCGAACTCCCTGGTACGGAGTGCCTGTTCGAAGGTCGCTCCTTCCTGCACCAGCGCATAGATCGTATCGGTCTGATCCCCGTTGGTCACAATCACATCCCCATCCCGCATACGAACCGGCGCATAAATAATCAGGCTCGGATCGGTCAGCTTGGAAGGATCATACGCCTGGGTCCGGATCCCGTTCCCGTCCTCGACAAAGACGCGGTTCCTGCTGTTCTCGCTGCGTCCCATAATAAAATACGCAATGGCCGCGCGCCTGCCGTCCGGTGTTCTTCCTACCACAATCCCGCGTCCCGGGTAGGTGTTATTCTTCAATTCATTCTCTAACGATAACAGTTTCATAATTTCCTCCGATTAGTGATGGAACAGGCGGACTCCGGTGAATGCCATCACCATGCCGAACTCATTGCAGGCGTCAATCACGGCCTGATCATTCTTGGAACCGCCGGTCTGCGCAACGTACTCCACGCCGCTTCTATGCGCACGCTCAATATTATCGCTGAACGGAATGAACGCGTCAGAACCGAGTGTAACTCCGCTAAGCCCCTTCAGCCACTCCCTGCGCTCCTCAGCCGTCATGGGATCCGGCTTATATGTGAAGAACTTCTCCCAGATGCCGTCTGCCAGCACGTCCATGTAATCATCTGACAGATAGACATCAATCGTATTATCCCTGTCCGGACGGCCAACACCTTCCTTGAACGGCAGCGCAAGCACCTTCGGGCTCTGGCGCAGGAACCACTTATCTGCCTTCTCGCCCGCAAGCCTGGTACAATGGATTCTCGACTGCTGGCCGGCTCCGATTCCGATCGCCTGGCCGTCCTTGACATAGCACACGGAATTGGACTGCGTATATTTCAGAATAATATTCGCCAGAATCATATCATGCAGCGCCGCCTCAGACAGATCCTTCTTCTCGGTTACAATATTGGAGAAAAGCTCCTTCGTAGTCTTAACCGTATTATGCCCCTGCTCGAAGGTGATTCCGAAGACATCCTTCGTCTCAATCGGCGCCGCCTCGTAATTCGGATCGATCTGGATCACACAGTAGGTTCCGCGCTTCTTTGTCTTCAGAATCGCAAGCGCTTCCTCGGAATAGGACGGCGCGATAATCCCATCGGACACCAGAGACTTCAGGTACTTTGCCGTAGCCGCGTCACACTCATCCGAGAGCGCTACAAAATCGCCGAAGGACGACATCCTGTCCGCTCCCCTTGCCCGGATATAAGCGGTCGCCATGGGGGTCAGCTCAATATCATCATCTACAAAATATACCTTCTTCATGGTATCCGACAGCGGTACGTCAATCGCCGCTCCCGCGGGGCTGACATGCTTGAAGGACGCCGCAGCCACATGTCCTGTCGCCTCCTTCACTTCCTTCACCAGCTGCCAGCTGTTAAAGGCATCCAGCAGATTGATATACCCGGGCGTTCCGTTCAACACCTTGAACGGAAGATCACTTCCATCCTTCATAAAGACCCTTGCAGGCTTCTGATTCGGATTACATCCGTACTTCAACTGAATCTCGTTCATAATTTCCTCCATTTCTGCGCTCCAATCATGGCATCCGAGGGCCGGATCACACCGGAACGCCGCATCCCGGCGAATCGTTCTCTGTTCCTTTCGAAAAGAAAAAAGCCCACTGCCCCAGACATCATGCCCAGACGGTCGGCTCTCGTGCAGTTATACTCCCTGTGGTGCTCTCCACTTCCGTCAGTCATATAACTACCATTACTGTAACATATGGAAATTTGTTTTTCAAGACATTTTTCGGAGATGACCGTGTAACTTTATTTTGAGAATTTTTGAAAAATAAGACGGAACCTTTTTGTTGTATCATAGGCTTGGAAACAAAATACCGAGGACTTGAAAGTCCTCGCTATTACAACGATGGCCAGCTCATTTGTGGCAGAATGGTATGACCGAAGTATGAAAGAGACGAACGCGAGAGACAATCTTGATACGACCTCTCCATAACTGGGGGACGCACCAATACCGCATTCGCATAAATCCAGAACAGACATCATGAAAACGATACATGGCGTTACCTCCTAATCATAGTTCGTTGGATAGTTATTCTACTCTCTGATCTGAGTTTATCATAGATTTACTGCAAAAGCAACTCTTTTCAAAAAAATCATTTCATTTTCACCGTGTGGGCGTTTTACCGCAACATACAAGCAGCAAGCTGGTTTTTCGGCTTGCTTTTTTTACGCCTGTTACCAGCAGCGGGAAGATGTGAAAAACCACCACCATATCATCAGCTTTGACCCACAGGACGGCCCGGACAGGACGAAGCCCATTACCGCCCGGAAGCTGGGCGACGACTTTGACCGCAACGCTGTCCTTGCCGTTTTGGAACAGAACACCGCCAGAGCCACAGAAAAGGCCGCTGCTATACCCTGTTGATCGCCGGTGTCCTCTCCAATCTCCGGCAAGTGACCGAGTATACCGCCAAGCATGAGAGCCGCTTTGTGAAGCTGCTTATCCAGCAGAACGAGATCGGCGTCAAGGAAAGACCGCCGCAGCCACCAAGCAGCTTGAACAGGCGCAGGAGCGCATTGCCGAATTTCGATATATATCGATAGCAGAATTTTTCACAATTGTAATTAGATATCTTTTAGTCTGCAGGCTCTCCAGGTCTCCTATCCTGTCCATATGTTTCGCCAGCTTAACAAATGCATTATGTACGGCATCCTCGGTTAAAAAACAATCATGCAGAATGTCCATTGCGACCTTCTGCATCAGGTATTGGTATTTTTCATAGAGAATAATGAATTTTCTTTTATCATCTGGGGTATCTATCATCATTAAAAATATCATATGTATACCTCACTATAGCCACAAGTAGTGTTAAAAACCCTCTGGCTTTTCTATCTAACATCTTTCAGAAACCTCAGCTTTAAAAGATCGGCAATCTGCCAGCAACGAAAGCATTAGATGCAAACAGGCCTGTTTGGCAGTGTACGCGGCGCAGCCTTCCGTGAGCCGTATTCATTTACAAAAGGCTGCCGCTAACGCGACAGCCTTCCAAAGCCCCTGCAATATATCTTACTTTCTTAAGCCAAGACATCCGCACGGAATCCCCTCTCTTCTTCCGCTCTCCCCGTTTCTTCTTTCCGCTTTATTTCAGCCGTTTTCCAAGGACATATGCCTCCTTCGGGAATTCGGAATGCTGCGTCATGGACGGAGTTCCGCAGCCGGCCCCCAGTACCATGCCCATATCCTTCAGATTCAGATACCGCACCAGCGTCTTATAATGGGCTTCCAGCGCCTCGAAGGTCCAGCTGTCACTGTTCCAGGCCGCTGCCAGCAGGGCAGACTTCATATGCTTGCGCTGAATCGAGCTGTTAAACGCACAGAACCGGTCAATCATGGTCTTCA